>JBIOJD010000035.1:0-17020 GCA_044450485.1 Polyangiales bacterium
CGCAAGGGTCGTGACCTCGAGCGCGTGGTGCTCGCGCGCGCCGTGCGCCTGCACCTCGAAGATCGTCTGCTCGTCCATGGCAACAAGACGGTCGTGTTCGACTAAACTGGTCTAGGGTGGTGCGATGGAGCGCGAGCCAGCGAGCCAGGTCGATCGTGGCAGTGCTCCCCAGGGCTCCCTGTTCGCGCACCTGCCCGCCGAGCCGACGGACGGCTCGGACGCGCTGCTCGACGCGTTTCTCGACTTCGTGAGCGAGCGCGGGCTCGAGCTGTATCCGGCGCAGGAAGAAGCGATCCTCGAGCTGCTCTCCGACCGGCACGTGGTGCTCGACACGCCGACCGGGTCGGGCAAGTCGCTGGTGGCGGTCGCGTTGCTCTTCCGCGCGCTCGCCAGCGGGCGGGGTAGGGCGTTCTACACCTGCCCGATCAAGGCGCTGGTGAGCGAGAAGTTCTTCGAGCTGTGCGAGCTATTCGGCGCCGAGCGCGTGGGCATGCTCACGGGCGATGCCAGCATCAACCACGACGCGCCGATCATCTGCTGCACCGCCGAGATCCTCTCGAACCTCGCGCTGCGCGAGGGCGATGCGAGCGAGGTGGCGTTCGCGGTCATGGACGAGTTTCACTTCTATGCCGACCCCGAGCGCGGCGTCGCCTGGCAGGTACCTCTGCTCGCGCTCGAGGACACTCAGTTTCTGCTGATGAGCGCGACGCTCGGCGACATGGGCGCCGTGCAGGAGAGTCTCGAGCGGTTGACCACGCGCAAGGTGAGCGTGGTTCGCTCGGACATGCGGCCCGTACCGCTCGACTACGAGTACAGGGAGTTGCCGCTCACGCAGACGATCGCCAACCTGTGCGAGGCCGGCAAGGCGCCGATCTACGTGGTGAGCTTTACCCATCGCGACTGCGCCGAGCTCGCGCAGGCACTGACGAGCCTCAACCTGATGGGTCGCGAGCAGCGCAAGGAGATCACCGAGTCGCTCGCGGGCTTCCGCTTCGACAGCCCGTTCGGCAAGGACTTACGGCGCTGCCTCGGCCACGGCATCGGCCTGCACCACGCCGGGCTCCTGCCCAAGTACCGCAGGCTGGTCGAGCGCCTGGCGCAGCAGGGCAAGCTCGCCGTGATCTGCGGCACGGACACGCTCGGGGTGGGCATCAACGTCCCGATCAGGACCGTGCTCTTCACCAAGCTGTGCAAGTTCGACGGCGAGCAAACGCGCAGGCTCAGCGTGCGTGAGCTGAAGCAAATCGCCGGGCGGGCGGGTCGTCGCGGCTACGACCACCAGGGCAGCGTAGTGTGTCAGGCGCCCGAGCACGTGATCGAGAACAAGCTGCTCGAAGGCAAGGCCGGCGGCGACGTCAAGAAGAAGCGCAAGCTCACCTACAAGAAGCCGCCCGAGCGCGGCTACGTGCACTGGGACGAGGCGGTCTTCGAGAAGCTGCGCACGAGCCCGCCCGAACCGCTCGTGAGCCGGTTCCGCGTGGATCACGGGATGCTGCTCGAGCTGCTCGAACGGCCGTCGGAGGTGGCGCCCCGCGGTTACCGCGCGCTCGTGCGCTTGATCGCCGAGTGCCACGAGCGCGACGTGATCAAGGCCCGGTTGCGCCTGCGCAGCAAGGAGCTGTTCAAGTCGTTGCGCGCAGCCGAGGTGGTGCAGGTACGCCCGACGCCGAGCGGGCGCAGCTCAGAGGCGCTGGTGAGCGAGCACCTGCAGCTCGACTTCTCGCTGCACCACTCCCTGTCGCTGTACCTGGTCGAAGCGCTCGACGTGCTGGATCCACAGGTTCCCACGTATGCGCTCGACGTGCTCAGCTTCGTCGAGGCCATCCTCGAGAACCCGAACGTCGTGCTCGAAGCACAGGCGCGCGAGGCGCGCGAGGCGCTCTTCCAGAAGCTCAAGGCCGAAGGGGTCGAGTACGAGCAGCGCATGGCCGAGCTCGACAAGGTGAGCTACCCGAAGCCGAACGCAGAGCTGATCTACGACAGCTTCAACGCGTATGCTTCGCACCACCCTTGGCTCGGCACCGAGAACATCCGCCCCAAGTCGATCGCGAGGGACCTGGTCGAGCGCTACCTGTCGTTCAACGACTACGTGAAAGAGTACGGCTTGGCACGCGCCGAGGGCGTGCTGCTGCGCTACTTGAGCGAGGCCTACAAGACGGTGGTGCAGAGCGTGCCCGACCCGTGCTGGAACGACGAGCTGGTCGACATCATGGGCTTCCTGCGCGCCACGCTCGAGCGTGTGGACTCGAGCTTGCTCGAAGAGTGGGAGAAGATGCTCGCTCCCGACACCGAGACCGAGCTCGGCGCGGCCCGCAGGGTGCACGCGCTCGCAAACGATCCGCGCATGCTCGCCTCGCGCGTTCGGTCGGAGCTGCACATGCTGGTCAAGGCGCTCGCAGCCGGGGATTGGGAGGAAGGGGCGGCGTGCCTACGGCTGGACGTGCCCGAGCCGTGGACCGGGGAGCGGTTGGAGCACGCCCTCGAGCCGTTTTTCGCCCAGCACGATCGCCTCATCGCCGACGCGCGCGCGCGCCAGACTCAGTGGACGATCCTCGAGCCGCTCGAGCCGCGGCTCTACCGTGTGCGCCAGGTGCTGCTCGATCCGGCCGAAGACAACGACTTCTACCTCGAGGCGCGTGTGGACCTGCGCCAGGGTGAGCCCGAGGGGCCGCTGCTCGAGCTGTTGGAAGTGAGCCGCTGACGCTTTTGGGCGCCGCCACTTTTGACGCCCGGCCTCGCATGCGATACCAATTGCAGTGCGGGTGTGGGCCCGCGCGGAGGACGGATGGCGCTGATCGAAACCGAAGAAGCGGCCCGGCGTTTGGCGCGAGCCATCGCCAGCGACCTTTCGCTCTACAACGAAGAGAAGGTGGTCGAGGGCATCACCAACGACAGTCTGTACGAGGTTCTGTCCGAGGAGCTCGAGGAGGGCCGCGCGCTGTTCCAGAGCCGCGTCACGCCCGAGCTCTACGCCAAGAACTTCTACGATCGCGCCGTCGTCGACATCCTGGTGCGCTCCAAGGCGCACATCGACTCGAAGATGTGGTAGCGCCGATCGAGCTCGTGGTGAGCGCCGAAGAGGCCGGCGAACGCCTGGACCGTGTTCTCAGCGCCCGATCGCTCGGGTTTTCGCGCTCTGCCCTGCAAGGCTTCATCGCCGAAGGTCGCGTCGAAGTCGACGGGCGGGTGGTCCGGCCGAGCGCGCGACTGCAGGCCGGGGCGCGCGTGCGCGTGCGTCCGTCGGAGCCGAAACCCTCGGCTGCGGAGCCGCAGGACATCCCGCTCCAGATCTTGTTTCAGGACGAGCACCTCGCGGTGCTCATGAAGCCTGCGGGGCTGGTGGTCCACCCCGCTCCCGGGCACTGGGACGGGACTCTGGTCAACGCGCTGCGCTTTCACTTGGAGGTGCGCGCGGGCGATCCGCAGCGCCCCGGGATCGTGCACCGCCTCGATCAGGACACGAGCGGGGTGATGGTCGTCGCTCGAACCGAGCTGGCGCGTGAACGCTTGATCGCGCAGTTCAAGCAGCACGATATCGAGCGCGAGTACCTAGCGATCGCGCTCGGCATTCCAGCGAGTCAACGCATCGAGACCTTGCACGGCCGCCATCCGAGGGACCGCAAGCGCTTCACCTCGCGTGTTTCGACCGGGAAGCGCGCCGTCACGATCGTGCACGTGCTCGAGCGCTTGCACGGAGCAAGCCTCTTGCGCTGCACCCTCGAGACGGGTCGCACGCACCAGATCCGGATGCACCTCGCGGAGCTCGGCCATCCGCTGCTCGCGGATCCGGTTTACGGCCGGCAAAGCCAGGACCCGCGCCTGCGCGAAGCGGCGCGAGCGATCGCCCGCCAGGCCTTGCACGCGCGCCTGCTCGGCTTCACGCATCCGCAGAGCGGCGAGCGCCTGCGCTTCACTGCAGAGCCGCCCGAGGACTTTGCACGCGCGCTCTCGCTGCTGCGGGACACCTGAAGCTTTCGTCCCGATCACGCGCGCTGTACCCTCGCGCGCGTGCGCTCGATCGTCTTGCTCGCGCTCTTGCTGGTGCCGTTCGTGGCTCGGGCGCAGCGGGGCCTCGACGTGCAGATCTTCACGCCTTCGCCAGGCCGTTCGAGCGCGCTGACGATCCCGGACCCCGAGCTGCCACCGCACGGGACGCTTTCGCTCGGGCTCGTCACGAGCTACGCGCGCGAGCCGCTGTCGCTCGTCGTGAGCTGCGACCCGAACGCCACGCTGGTCGACAGCAGGTGCCTCGGTGGTCGGCGTTCGGTCACCACGCCGATCGTGACCGATCTCGGGCAGGTCGAGGCTGCGCTGGCGGTCTCGCTCTTCGACGCCGTCCAGCTCGGCGCGGTGCTGCCGCTCGGGCTCGCGCGCATGGCCGACGACCCGGCGCAGCCGCAGCGCGCCGTCGACCGGGCCGGCTTTGGCGACGTTCGGCTCTCGGCGCTGGTGCCGCTGCTGCGCGGCGACAGCGCGCTCGGCTTCGAGCTGATCGCGAGCCTTCCCACAGGTGATCAGAGCATGCTGCTCGGCGCGCGTGGCCCCACCGCGCTGCCCCGGTTGGTGTTCCGGCAGCGCATCGCGAAGGTCATGCTGTCGGCCGGCCTCGGCTATCGCTTGCGGCAGCGCACCGTGGCGCTCGGTCTGGAGCAAGACGACGAGCTCGACGCCGCGCTCGGCGTGGCCGCGCCGCTCGTGGGCGTGCTCGGTGTGCGCGCCGAGCTGCGCGCGCGTGTGGGCATCGGCGGCTTCTCGCTGCGCGCGAACGAGAATCCGGTCGAGGGCGATCTCGCGGCCTCCCTGCGCCTCGGCCCGTCGCTCTCGCTGCTGCTGGGCGGTGGTACCGCGTTGTGGCCGGGCCGTCGCGGCTACGGCGCGCCGCTCTTTCGAGCGCTGGCCATGCTCCGCTACGAGCTCGAGACGCGCGCCTGCGCGTTCGGGCCCGAAGACTACGACGGATATCAGGACGACGACGGCTGTCGGGATCCGGACAACGACGGCGATGGCATCGACGATCGTGTCGACGCCTGTCCGAACGACGCAGAGGACTTCGACGGCTTCGAGGACGCAGATGGCTGTCCTGATCTCGACGACGATGCGGACGGTATCCCCGACGCCCTCGACGCGTGCCCGCGCAAGAGTGAGGACAGGGACGGCTTCGAGGACGAAGACGGTTGTCCCGAGCCCGACAACGACGACGACGGTATCGCAGACGCCGACGACGCGTGTCCGATGGACCCCGAGGACCGCGACGGCTTCGAGGATGACGACGGCTGTCCAGAGCCCGGTCCCACCCCGGTTGCGATCACAGTCGGCGAGTCGCGGATCCTGGTCTCGGAGCGCATCTACTTCGAGTACGACCGCGACGTGATCCGCGATGTGAGCATGCCGGTGCTGGATCAGCTCGCCGAGGTCATTCGCGGCCTCGGCGCCGGGCTCAAAGTCGTGGTCGAGGGCCACACGGACGACAGCGGCAACGCCGCGTATAACCTAGACCTTTCGCACCGCCGGGCGCGGGCCGTCGTCGAGTACCTCCGTGCCCGCGAAGTGCCCGCAGCGCGGCTCGACTACGTGGGCTACGGCGGCACCCGGCCGCTCGGCCCGAACGATAGCCCCGAAGGTCGAGCGCTCAACAGGCGTGTGGAATTCACGCTGGTGCGCTGAAATTTTCAGCCTTGTCAGATGCACTGCGCAGGGGTAAGGAAACCGGAGCCGGTTTGTCCGCATGGGGAGTGGCTGACCCGTGCTCGGAGGTCGAGATGGTGTCGTCGCAGCGGGTCTGGGTTCCCGGTTTGGTAGTCTTCTTTGCCCTTTCGGGGTGCGGCGTGCGCAGCGTGGTCTCGCCCGAAGCGGACACGACCTTCGGCCGCGGACCGCTTTCGGCGGATGCAGGTGCAAGCCGCGCGTGCGGGTTCGGCCTGCCATGCGATCCGACCAATCTCGGCGGGCTCACCTGTGCCTCGCTCGGGATGCCGACGGGCCAGCTCTCGTGCAATCCGGTCACCTGTGACTTCGACATTTCGAAGTGCGCGGGCGGCGCCAGCCAGAGCGCGGTCGGAACCGGGGTTGCCGGCCCCGGAGCCGGCGCAGGCGCGGGCGCGGGCGGCATCCCCGGGCTCTTCGGCGCTGGCTTGTTTGGCGCTGGCGCTGCTGACGCAGGGGCGGGCGGCCTGTTCGGTGGCGGGTTTCCCGGCGGCACTGCTGGCGGCGGCGCCAACATGGGCGGCGGTTTGTTCGGCGGCGGCGCCAACATGGGCGGCGGCCTGTTCGGCGGCGGCGCCAACATGGGCGGTGGCCTGTTCGGCGGCGGCGCCAACATGGGCGGCTTTCCCGGTGGCGGCGGCGCCACGGATGGCGGCATGGGCATGGGCGGCCGGCAGCGCGACGGCGGTATGATGGGCGGCGGAGGGCTGTTCGGCGGCGGCGCGAACGCGGGCGGCGGTCTCTTCGGCGGTGGCGCAAACGCTGGCGGCGGCTTCTTCGGCGGCGGCGCGAACGCGGGCGGCGGCATGCCCGGTGGCGGTGCCAATGCCGGCGGTGCGAATCCGGGCGGCGGCTTCTTCGGCGGCGGCGCGAACGCGGGCGGCGGCTTCTTTGGCGGCGGCTTCTTCGGCGGCGGTGCCAATCAGGGCGGAGCGGGCAGCGGCGCGGCAGGCAGTGGCGGCTCCGGCGGCAACGGCGGCAGCTCGGGCCACTGAGCCCAGCCCTCTGAAGGCGCTACGTGCGCGGGCTCTGCCTAGCTACCTTCTGCTGGCTCGCGGCTTGCTCGAGCCGCGCGAGCGATCTCTCGACAGCCGAGCTGTCAGCGGTCGTGGATGCGCAGCGGCCGGCGCTCAAGCAGTGTTACGACCATGCCCTCGAGCGCAGCCCGTACAAGCAGGACATGCGGATGGACGCGATCATCGAGATCGCGGCGAGCGGGCGCGTGACCTCGGTCGCGCTCCATGGCGCCGGCGGTCTTCCAGGCATGAACGACTGCCTGCGGGCGGCGATCAAGCGGTGGCAGTTTCCACGCGCGAAAGCCTCCACCGCCACGAGCCTGCCTTTGGTCTTCCATCCCGACGTCAAGCCGGCCCAACCGAACCTGGAACCGCTGAAACAAGCGTTCCAGCAGCTCGGGGCAAAGGCGCGATAGAAGGGCTGCCGCTCCCGGTTACCAACCTACTCGGGATCTTCGATTTTCCAGGCGTTGCCTTCGCGGAGCATTTGGACGCGGCGCTGATCGCCGTAGGGCATGGTCGCGTGGTCGCCGACCACTTCGATTGGATCGCCGAGGTGATCGTGCAGCGCGGCGACCATGCGCTCGACCTCCTCGCGCTGCTCGCCCGACCACGCTTGCTCCATCCTGTCCGTGGTGATGCCTTCCTGATCCGTGCTCGGGATGAGCCGCAAGACCACGTCGTAGCGCTTGCGCTCCATCGCCCGCACGAACGAACGCAACGCGGCGCGCGGCGTCGACTGGTCGTAGAAGTCCACCACGTTGGTCGCGATCAACCAGCTGTCGCCCACGCGGCGTAACCGCAGCGTCTGGTCATCGCCGTAGGCGAGCAGCGCCTCTTGCTGCGCCGGCGCGCGCACGCGGCTGAGCGCGTTGCTGATCTCGAGCACTTCCTGTGAATTGCCACCGAGCTTTTCTTTGAACGCCTCGAGGCTGACCCGGTCGCGGTACTCCTTGGACATCAGCGCGTAGGCGTCGTCGAGCTTGCCTTGGTTGAGCGCGCGCGAGAACGCCATCACCGTGGCCTCCGGTGAGGAGGGCGGCGTCGTCCGCGAGGCGCACCCCGCAGCGGCGAGCGCGAGTGGCAACAGGCAGCGCGTGAGCCAGATCGGCGTTGATTGTGCCACATCGCACCACGCCTTCGGGGTCCTTGCTGCGGCCATGGCCACCCCTTCTATGCACCCGTGCCTTTGGGGTCAACCAACCGAGGATCTAATTTCACAAAGCCCGCTACCCGCTTACTATGCATGCGTATAGAGATGTCAGAGGGCCAAGACACCCACCGGCTCAACGCGCGGTTGCTCAGGTTCCGGTCGGGGCCGGGCCAAGAGGACGCGTTGAGCCTGGCCGAGGATCTGATCGCGGCCAAGCGCTACGGCGACGCGCGTGGCGTGTTGGTGAGCGCCCAGAGCGATGACCGCACGCAGCAAGTGCGCCTGCTCGTGCTCGAAGGCCGGGCTTGGTACCTGGATCGCGATTTGGCGCGCGCCCAAGCGGCCTTGCTGGAAGCAGCCAAGCTCGACGCACACGATGCGTCTGCGTTTCGATGGCTCGGCGAGGTGTTGCTCAAGCGAGGCGACCCGGCGCGTGCTTCGCGCGCGCTGACACGTGCGGTGCAACTCGGCGACGACAGCGCGGAGCTCGCTCGCCTGGTCGCGCGTGCCGCGCAGCTCTCGCGCCACGCGAACGAAGCTCCCGAGCCCGCGAGCCCGAAGCAGGTGACGCCGGTCGGGCTCGCTGCGCCCGCGCCACTCCCGAAGGTGGCGCAGCCGACCAAGGCTCTGCAGGCTCCGCCTCGGCTGGAGGCCCCAGCCGCGCCGCCGAGCCCTGCTGCGGCCTTCGGCGCGCCCGTCGCCCCGAGCCCCTTCATGCCGCGTCCCGCCGCGCCTGCTGCGTCCCACTTGCCAGACCCGGGCGTGGCCGCAGCCCGACCGCGTCCAGTCAAGCCCGTGTTTGCGCAGCCCGTGGCGGCAGCGCCGTCGCCTTTCCCGCCGGCTGTGCAACCCAGCTTGCCCCTGCCTTCGACGCCCATGACACCACGGGTTCCGCTGCTCTCGCCCGCCTCGGTTGCCGTGCACGATGAGGACGACACGGGAGGCTTCGTGCAGCTCGAGGACGAACCGTCCGCGTTCGACGATCTGTCAGAAGGCTCTCTGGACGCCGACGTGCCCGCTTCCGTGCCGGGCACGCTGGCCTCGGCGGGTCGCGTGTCGTCGCCTGGGGTCGTGTCGTCGCCTGGCGTCGTGTCGTCACCGGGTCGCGTGTCGTCGGCTGGGGTAATGTCGTCGCCGGGTCGTGTGTCGTCGCCTGGGGTCGTGTCGTCACCGGGTCGCGTGTCGTCGCCGGGCGTGATTTCTTCGCCCGGCCGCGTCTCCTCACCGGGTGGGATTTCGTCTCCCGGTGTGGTGTCGTCCCCGGGTCGCGTGTCGTCTCCCGGTGTGGTGTCGTCCCCGGGTCGCGTGTCGTCTCCCGGTGTGGTGTCGTCCCCCGGCCGCCTTTCGTCGCCTGGCGTGCAGTCGTCGCCCGGCGCGTTGCAATCACCCGGGCTGCCTCCTCCGCCCCGGCAGTTCATCGGCGAGAACATCAAAGACACCACGCCCGGGCTGGGCGACGCGCCGGTGGCGCCGGTCGAGCGCAGCTCGCAGTGGGACGTGGCTTCCGTCGCGGTGGCCTGGCCCACGCAAGAAGAGCTTGCAGGCGGTGCCGCGCTTCCGTACGGCGAAGCGTACCGCCAGCCCGAGGTCGCGCAGCCAGGCGGCTTCGACGTCGACGTCGGGAGCTACGCAGCGGTCCTGCCGGAGGCCGACGTACTGCTCGGAGAGCACGCGGGTGAGGTCGAGCAACCCGAAGCCCTGCTGCAGATGTTGCGGCAGCAAGGCGTGTTCGAGCCGCCCCAGGCGCAAGACTCGTCGTGGACGCCTTCGCAAGACGTGCAGCGGAGCGGGACGCGACTCCGCAACGCCGTGCTCGCAGCTTGGATCAGCGCGCTCGTGTTGTGCGCGGGCGGCTACGGAGGTTGGCAGCTGTGGGTGCAGCGCCGGCACGCAGAAGCGGCAAGCCTGGTCGCCGAGGCGAGGGCGGCCGCGTTCGATGCCGACTATCGGCGGCTCGTCGACGCCGAGCGGCTGCTGCGCCTCGCTCGCGACAAGCACCCGCGCTCGCCCGAGATTCCTCGGCTCGAGCTGTTCTTGCACGCCGAGCGCGTGCTCGAGACAGGCAGTCGCGACCTGAGCTCTTTGCGCCTCGCGCTGCTCCGCGCCGAGAAGCTCGTGGCGGATGCCGAGCAAGGCAAGGGATCTCCGGCGACGACCGCCGAGGGCCGAGCGCTCGATGCCGCCACCGTTGCCGCCGCCCGCGCGGTGCTCGCGGGCGTCTCGGGCCTCGACGCCGAAAGCGCCATCGAGCAGGCCACGGCCGTGGCCAAGAGCGAGCCGACGTTGCTCTATCTCCTGGGCCGCTTGCAACAGCGGTTGGGCAAGCCCGAGGCGCGCGCGCTGCTCCAGGCCTCCGCGACCGCTGCGCCGGACCTCTTGGCCGCGTCTCTTGCGCTCGCGGAATTGGATCAAGAGCAAGACAAGCGGCCGGAAGCGCTCGCCGGATTTGCAGCGGTGCTGAAGCGCAAGCCGGACCAGCTTCGGGCTCGCCTGTGGCACGCGCTGCTGTCGGCCGACGACGTCGATCCTGCGGCGGGCGAGACGGCGCTCGAAGCGCTGTCGAAGCAGGTGCGCGAGGGTGCGCCGATCGATCGTGTGCTCTGGGCGCTCGGGCGGGCACGCTTGCTCGAGCGCAAGGGCGCGCTGTCGGCCGCCGGCGACGTGGTGCGCGACGCGCTGTCCGCGGGCGCCGCCGAGCCGCGTTTGCTCGCGATGATGGCGCAAGAGGCCAGGCGCGCCGGCCAGCTCGGCATCGCTCAGCAAGCCGCGGGTCAAGCGCTGGGGATGGCGCCGAACGTCGCCGCGTACCGCGGGCTGCTCGCGGGGATTCTGATCGATCGCAACGAGGGTGCGCGTGCGCTCGACTTGCTGGGTGACCTTCGAGGCCCCGATCCACAGCTGCTCACCATGCGCGCCCGTGCGGCGTTGCAGACGGGCGACCCGCAGGCGATGCGCTCCTCGCTGGAGATGATCGATCCGCACGTAGCCTCGCTCGAGCTGCAGAGCTTGCGCTTGCGCTTGCGCGCCGCGCTCGAGCCGAGCGCCAAGCTGTTGCAGGAGGCCGAAGCCTTGTTGCGTCGTGCGCCGGGCGACCCCGCCGCGCTGCGCGCTGCGGGCGAGGTTGCGCTCGGCGTGCGCGAGCCGAAGGACGCCCTTCGCGCGCTGCGTCAGCTCGTGGCGATCGCGAAGGACGACGCCGAGGCGTACCACCTGCTCGGGCGCGCTCAACGCATGGGCGGTGACATCAAGGCGGCCGAAGCGAGCCTGCGTCACGCGCTCGAGCTCTCGCCCGGCTATCCGGCGGCGCTCGCCTCGTTGGGATCGCTGTTGCTCGACGCGGGCAGCTATGCAGAGGCCGATGCGGTCTACCAGCAGCTCAGCGGCCAAGATGCGCTGCAAGGCCGGCTCGGACGCGTGGATGCGCTGCTCGGGCTCGGACGTGTCGATGACGCGCAGGCGCAAGTCGCGAGCCTGCCCGAGAACGTGCGCGAGACCGCGTCGGCACGCGAGACCTCTGCCAAGGTTGCGCTCGCGCGACACAAGCCCGGCGATGCGATCGCGCTGCTGCGGCCGCTGATCGAAGGCGCCGACAAGCGTGCGTCAGGGCTCGCGTTGTACGGCGATGCGCTCTACGCGGCGGAGCAGGTCAATCCGGCCGCGGGCGCATACGACTCGGCGCTCGAGCTCGACTCGGAGCTGCCCGAGGCCTTGCTGGGTCGGGCACAAGTGCACCTGCGTGCCGAACGTTCGGACGAAGCGATCAAGCTCTTGGAAAAGGCGAAGACCGCGCTCGAGACGCGGCTGCGTCCGCCGCCGTTTCGCGCCCGAATGCTGACGTTGCTCGGGCATGCCTACGTGCAGCGCGGCCGCCGCCACGACCTCGAGCTCGCGCGCGATGCGCTGCGCGAGGCGATCAAGCTGGAGGGCCCGCCGCCCGAGGCCTATTTCTGGCTGGGTGAGGCGCTCGGGGGTCGCATCACGCCCGAGTCGGCTGCCGCCTTCAAGCGCTACCTCGAGCTCGAGCCCGAAGGCGACTACGTCGCACGATCCAGGCGCGCCCTCGGCCCGCTTCTCTGAGCCTTGCGCGGGGCGCGGGCTGCGTGCATGGTGCCTTCCGGCTGGAGGTGCCCATGGACCTAGCGCTGACCGAAGAGCAGAAACTCTTGCAACAAACCGCGCGCGATTTCGCGCTGCGCGAAGTAGAGCCGCGTGCCAAGCAGCTCGATCGCGATGGCACGTGGCCGGCCGACTTGGTGAAGCGTCTCGGCGAGCTCGGGCTGATGGGTATCGCGATCGACGAAGCTCACGGTGGCGCCGGATTCGATCACGTTGCGTACGCGCTCGCGATGGAAGAGATCAGCCGCGCTTGCGCGTCGCTCGGCGTGATCATGAGCGTGAACAACTCGCTGGCCTGCGATCCGATCCACCGCCACGGCACCGAAGCGCAGCAACGCGAATTCCTCACGCCCATGGCGTCGGGCAAGGTGCTGGGATGCTTCGGCCTGACCGAGCCGATGAGCGGCTCGGACGCAGGCACCATGGCCACCGTGGCCGAGCGCAGCGGCGACGGTTGGGTGTTGAATGGGTCCAAGAACTTCATCACCAACGGACCGCATGCTGGCCTGATCGTCGTCTTCGCCATGTCGAAGAAGGGCATCGGGCACCGCGGCATCACCGCGTTCGTGGTGCCGACCGACACGCCGGGCTTCGCGCTCGGCAAGCCCGACGAGAAGCTGGGCATACACGCCGCGCAGTCGTGCACGGTCTTCTTCGAGAACTGTCGGATTCCAGACGGGTACCGGCTGGGTGGCGAGGGCGATGGCTTCAAGGTCGCGATGAGCACGCTCGACGGCGGCCGCATCGGCATCGCCTCGCAGGCGCTCGGCATTGCGCGTGCGGCGTTCGAGAAGGCGGTCGCGTACAGCAAGGAGCGCAAGGCGTTCGGCTCGCCGATCGCCGACAAGCAGGCGATCCAATTCATGCTCGCCGACATGGCGACCGAGATCGACGCGGCGCGACTGCTGATTCACCGTGCAGCGTTCATGAAGGACAAGAAGATGCGCCACAGCAAGGAGTCTGCGATGGCGAAGCTCTATGCCTCGGAGATGGCGACGCGCGTCACCCACAAGGCGCTCCAGATCCACGGCGGCCTCGGCTACACGCGCGAGTGCGATGCCGAGCGCCACTATAGGGATGCCCGCATCACCGAGATCTACGAGGGCACGAGCGAAATCATGCGAATCGTGATCTCGAGCAGCGTGCTCAAGGCTTGAGCATGCGCATCGCGGCGGCGGTACTGCTGTGTGCGTGGTGCGGGTGCGGCGCCGAGCCGGCGCCGGAGCCCGTGCAAGCGACCGCCTCCAGCGGCGCGGAGACCGCACCACAGGGCGAGCGCATGGAGGTCTCGGGCCTGATGGGCACGATTCCAGAGCGCAAAATCCACGCCACGCTCGAGCCCAAGTTGCCGAGCTTTCAGCGCTGTTTCATGCACGGCGCCGAGCGCGTCGAGATGATCTCGGGCAGCATGCAGTTCTATTTCCGGGTAGGCCTCGATGGACAAGTCGAGTGGGTCTACCCGCGCGCTTCGACCGTGGGCGATCGTCCGACCGAGCAGTGCCTGCTGGAGGTCGCGAAGGCTGCGCGCTTTCCCGAGCCCAAGGGCGGCGGTGCAGCCGAGATCTCGTGGGGCTTCGAGCTGGACGCGTCGGACGCGGCGCGACCGCCGGTTGCCTGGGACGAGGCGCGCGTCCAGCCCGTGTTGGCAACCGAGCGCGCCGGCCTGCAAGCCTGCGGAGTCACGAGCGGCGCGCTGCTCGTCACGGCGTACGTGGCGCCAGGCGGACAAGTGCTGGCAGCCGGCGCATCGGCGCCGGATCGCGAGGCGGCCGAGCGGATCGACTGCGTCGTCGGAGCGGTGCAGGGCTGGCACATGCCGGACCCGGGCTCGTATCCTGCCAAGGTGAGCTTCCACGCTCCATGACGAAGGAGACGCCATGAGCGACGACCAGCACGGCGAGGTCAGCGTCCACATCGGCAGTCGGGGCTTCGTGGCGGAGATCGAGGCCGGTGAGCATCGGGCGATCTCCGACGAGCCGGTCGAGAGAGGCGGCACGAACCAAGGCCCTTCACCCTACGACTACTTGCTCGCGAGCCTCGGCAGCTGCACTGCGATCACCTTGCGCATGTTTGCCGATCGCAAGCAGTGGCCGTTGCAAGGCGTCGACGTGCGCCTCCGCCACAGCCGCATCCACGCCGAGGATTGTGACGACTGCGAGCGCAAGACCGGCAAGATCGACGTGATCGAGCGCGTGATCACGCTCCACGGCCCGCTCGACCCCGAGCAACTCGCGCGCTTGCAACAAGTCGCCGACCACTGCCCCGTCCACAAGACCCTGACCAACGAAATCAAGATCCGCACGCGGTTTGTCTCGTAAAGGGGCGGCACGCGCCGCCCCTCCCCGCTGAAGTGAATTCAGCGGGGCCCCTCCCCACGCGTAGGGGAGCTTTGCTCCCCTCTCGCAGCTCAGCTGCGATTCACCCCACAGCGCGAGTGGGGACGCGCCGCACTGCGAGCCAAGAGTTCGCGCCAACTGAGGGGTGAATGTCGGCTCCGCCGACAGAGGGGAGCGAAGCTCCCGCTCCGCGTGGGGAGGGCCCCCCGCGAATTCATTTCGCGGGGGCGGGGCGGCGCGTGCCGCCCCGTTAATAAGGAAAGCAGTCGGCGAAGGCGCAGCTCGTGAGCTGGCCGCACATCGACCACGCCAGCTCGTAGTCGGACCGCTGCTGAGTCGAGTAGTTGAACAGGGTGCCGATGGCCGCACCGACGCAATTGTCGATCGCCTGAGGCGCGTTCTGGACGGGATGGCCGCGCTCGGTGAGGCACGCTGCGCGTTGCATGCAGGTGTAGGCAATCTTGTCCATCTGCTGATCGCCGTAACCCATCGGGTGCCGCGTGGTGCAGTCGTAGTACTCGCAGGCGGTGAAGACGCTGCAACGGTTGGTGGTGCTCAGGAATCCGGGCTGCATCCCCGCCATCGTGTCCAGCGTCTGCGCTTCCATGCCGATGCAGGTCTGGAAGTAGCTGGTCGAGCTCTTCATGCTGCGCATTTCGAGGCAGGTCTGCGTTTGCGTGCAGTCGTTTCGGATCGCGTCTGCGTTCTGGCCGGAGAAGGTGTTGGGGTTGGTGAGAGGCCCTTGCGACCCGCTGGCGTGACATCCCGCGGCCGACACCAGGGCGCAGCCGTACAGCACGATCTTCGACCACCGCTTTTGCGTCATCGCTGTTTCAGACCGGCGTGCCTGGCGTCGCGCTTGACCTGGCTACGAGCGCTGCGCTGTGAGCCGAATCGGGCGTTAGCCCTATCAGGCCGCGGCCGCGATTGGAAGAGGCCCCGAATCTGGGTATCGACCGCCGCCTCGTCGACGTCCGCCCGTCGGGGCTTTGCGCGGGTGGGGGTGGTGTGCCTCACCGCTCGTGCTTCAGGGTCTTGCGCTGCGCGTGACGTCGCAAGGCGAGCTCGATCAAGCGCGAAAGCAGCGCGGGGTAGGGCAGGCCAGAACGCTCCCAGAGCTTTGGGTACATGCTGATGGTCGTGAAGCCGGGGATGGTGTTCGCCTCGCTGAAGAGCAGCCGGCCGGTGCCGCGCTCGAGAAACAGATCGATTCGCGCCATGCCCTGGCCTTCCAGCACCACGAATGCAAGCGCAGCCATGCTCCGCGCCTGTTCGCTCTGCTCGGCCGAGAGCGCAGCCGGGATCTCGAGCTTCGCACCCTCCGGGTCGAGGTACTTGCTCTCGTAGCTGTAGAAGCCTCCCCTCGGAATGATCTCGCCTGCAAGGCTCACCTGAGGTGGATCACCCGGCTCGAGGGACTCGAGCACGGCGAGCTCGAGCTCTCGCGCGTCCACGGCGCGTTCGATCAGGATCTTGCTGTCGTAGGCGAGCGCATCGTCGATCGCGCGATCGAGCTCGGCCAGCATCGCAACTTTGGTGACACCGACGCTGGACCCGAGATTTGCGGGCTTGACGAAGACTGGGAAGCCCAGTCCGTTCTGCACGCGCTCTCGCACCGCGCGCGCCTGCGCGGGCCACTGGCCTGCGCGCACGCTCACGTACTCGACCGTGTCGATGCCCGCCGCTCGCACCAAGCGCTTGGCCACGTCCTTGTCCATGGCGATGGCGGAACCGAGCACGCCCGCGCCCACGTACGCCACGTCGCAAAGCTCGAGCAGTCCCTGCACGCTGCCGTCTTCGCACAGCGGTCCGTGCATCACGGGAAATACCACATCGATCGGTCCGCCGAGCGCGCCTCGTAGCACCGCGCCTTCCGGCCTGCCGGCCAGTGTGACCTCCGCACCAGTCGCGTCCACGGGAAGAGCCTTGGCGTGGCTGCCTTGCAGCCGCTTCAGCTCTTGCGCGTGCCACACGCCATCGCGGTCGATTGCGATCGGCAGCACCTCGAAGCGCTCGAGGTCGAGGTGCTCGAGCACGCACTTGGCCGATTCGAGCGACACGTCGTGCTCGCAGGACTTGCCGCCGTAGAGCACGGCCACGCGAATGCGCTTCGTCAACGAAGCCCCACCGAGCCGACGCCTGTCGCAGCCGGCGTCGCAGCGGCCGTCTTGCTGCTCTCGGCGGGAACCGTGCCGATCGCGCTCGGCGAAGCCCAGTCGCCGAGCACGATCCAGCTCTTCTTGTCGAAGTCGGGGCGCATCACCCGCGTCTGCGTGCTCGTCACGTACGGGAACTTGCTGAGGTCCACCGGCTTGAACAGCCCGCCGCCGTCGAAGGCGGTGATTTTTGGAATCATCGCCAGCAAGCCTTCGCGGGTGAGGTCTCCTGCCTCGATCCCTCGCCGCACGATCTCGACAGGGAGCAGCCCCAGCGAGTACGACAGCAGCAGGTAGGAGTCCTGCGGGCTCTGATCCTTGCCGTACTTGTCGTAAGCGGCGACGAACTTCGGCATCCCTTCCGTGTCCTCGCCCCAGTACGGCATGCCGCTGACGAGGAAATAGTTGGCGAACACCGCGTGCGGCACGACCTGCGGGTTGAAGAAGCCGTCGATCCAGGTCGGCGTCTGGCCGAACCACGCCGGCTTGTACCCGCGCGCTGCCGCCTCGCCCAGCAGTGGCCCAGTCGCGCTCGGCAAG
>JBIOJD010000036.1:0-16459 GCA_044450485.1 Polyangiales bacterium
CACCGGAGTGCCGGTCTACGAGCGCTTCTATCTGGGCGGCATCTTCGACGTGCGCGGCTTTCCGATGTGGAGCATCGGCCCGCGCCTCGGGAGCCCCAGCAGCTACAACGATCCTGCCTTCCTCGGGATCCCCACCCGAGGCACCTCGATCGGCGGCAACATGCGCCTCTATTACAACTTGGAGGTCGAGTTCCCCATCATCCAGGCGGTCGGCATCAAGGGGGTGGTGTTCCAGGACGCAGGCAATGCCTGGAACCTGGAAAAGACGCTCTGCAAGCCGTCGCCCCGCTCTGGCTTCGCAGCCACCGAACCGTGCGAGGTGAACCCGCTGCGGCTGCGAACCTCGTGGGGCTTCGGCGTGCGCTGGTTCTCGCCGCTCGGCCCGTTGCGCTTCGAGTGGGGCTTCCCGTTCAAGCCCCAAAAGCCGTACGAGGACAACGTCGCTTTCCAGTTCACGGTCGGAAACTCGTTCTGAGGGTCCGGCGCAAAGACCGCTCGTCGCTCCGAGATTCGGGCTCAATTGCTTGAATTGACTCGCATTTTCGAGAGGAGTCTGAAGTCGGGCTCGGCAGGCGCGTCGAAGCCAGGGCGCTTGACGCTTTGCGATCTCAGTTGCTAGCTAGCCGCCACGGAAGGAATGCGGATGAAAAGCGTAACCCTCTGCCTCGCCCTCGCCGCCCTGCTGCTCGGCTCTAGCCGGCCGCAGCTCGCGTCTGCTCAGACCAAAATCGGCGTGGTCGACATGCAGCGCGCTCTGGCCGAGACCGAAGACGGCCGCAAGGCGAAGGAAAACCTGAAGAAGCTCTTCGACCAGCGCCAGAAGACGCTGGACAAGCAGCAGGACGACATCAAGTCGCTCAAAGAGAACGTGGAGAAGCAGCGCGACGTGCTCTCGAAGGAGGTGTTGGCCAAGAAGCTCGAGGAGTACCAAAAGCTCTTCGGCGACCTCCAGACCACGTACATGGAGTTCCAGCGCGAGCTCGCGGCCAAGGAAGCCGAGCTGACCAAGCCGATCATGGAGCGCATGCAGCGCATCATGCGCCGCATGGGCCAAGCAGAAGGCTACGCGCTCGTGCTCGAGCGCAACGAAGCGGGCGTCGTCTACATCCCGTCGTCATATGACCTTACGGACGTGCTGATCCAGCGCTACAATGGCGGCGAAGGCCGCGACGACGACACCGCGGCCGGCAAGCCGGCCAAGGGCGCCGCCCCCAAGCCGAGCAAGGGCACGAAATAGACGATGACCGGGGATGCGTTGCGCGCCGCGAGCTTGGACATCACCAAGATCCTGCGCATCCTGCCGCACCGTGCGCCGTTCTTGTTCATCGATCGCGTGATCGGACTGGAGCCCCGCAAGTCAGCGCGCGCGGTCAAGTGCGTCACCTACAACGAGCCGTTCTTCCAGGGGCACTTCCCGGGGGCGCCGATCTTCCCGGCCGTGCTGTGCCTCGAGGCCATGGCTCAGCTCATGTGCGTGCTGGCATACGCCTCGCAGGCCATCGACCCGAACACGCAGATGTTCGTGTTCGCGGGCATCGACAAGGCCAAGTTCCGCCACCCGATCACGCCGGGCGATCAGATGGTCATCGGCATCGACGTGATCCAGCGCCGCTCGAACATCTGGAAGTGCGAGGGCACGGCGATGGTCGGTGACGTGCTGTGCGCCGAAGCCGAGCTACTCGCCGCAATCCAAGACCGCGAGGAATAGGTCAGCCCTCGTCGAGCTGGCTTCGCAGGGTCTCGGGGCGGAGCAGCACGATGCGGCGGTGATCGAAAGTGAGCAGCTGTTTGCGGCGCATCTCACCGAGCGTCAGCGTGACCGTCTCGCGGGTCGAGCCCACGTAGTCGGCGATCTCCTGGTGGGTGTAGCGCGCGCCCACGAGCACGCCGCGCGCGTCCGGGACGCCGTTGCGCTCGGCCGCGTCGAGCAGTAACTCCGCGACCCGGGACTCCACGCTTCCCGAGAGCAGGCTCTGGACCCGGCGTTCGGCATCGATGCGCCGCGCGACCATCAGCTCGAGCATGGAGCGCGAGAACTGAGCCGACTCCAAAAGCAGCTCTTTCATGGTGCCGAGCGGGATCTGCACGGCCTCGACCGGCTCGACCGCGACCGCGATCGTGCGGTAACGACTGCTGGCCGCGAGCGCAGTCTCACCCAGCAGCTCGCCCGGCTCGCGGTAGGCAACCGTGAGCGACTTGTCGCGTCCCACGGGCCGGGCGACGCGCACCCGGCCGCTCGCAACCACGTGCACACGCTCGGGCTCGCCCGTTTGCGGTGAGAGTCGCTCGCGCCGTGCAAAGGTCGCGGCGCCCGAGGCTGCAACCACCGCCTCGAAACGCTCGGCCGGCAACGCAGCGAAGAGCGAGCACCCGCCGAGCGCCGCGCGCACGAGATCTGCGTGCTCTCGTTGCTGCCGGAATCGTCCCGGGCCGCCGCCTGAGGCGCGGCCCCTCTGCACTTGGATCGCCATCGGACCCCCCTTCCGCAGCGCCATCGCGAAACACGCCGAAAGCCCGCGCAGGGCAGTTCGATACACCAATCGCGGAGCGATTGCGACCGCTTTGTCACGGGGCACGGGTGCGCCGGCAAGGGCCGCAGCGCTCCGTCGCTCAAGCTTGCATTGACGGGTGCCCCGCGCGGCAGTAGCGTTCGACCCCCTTCACGGAAACGGGCGCGGCATGCGGCTATATCGAGGCAAAGTCGAGACCATCGCCGAGGAGATCCTCCACACCCTCAAGGCGGCTGGTGACATCGATCTCGAGAACGAGACGGAAGCCAAGCTGGACATCGAAGCAGTCCTCAAAGAGTATCTGAGGCTCGACAAGGAAATCGTCGAGGAAGCCAAGAACCGGATGGAGGTCCGCGGTCTCGGCTACAGCAACCTCGGGCGGGTGAAGAGTCAGGTGTCGAAGGAGCGCGGCGGTCCGAGCCAGGACGATCTGCTGCCCTACCTGCTCGAGCAGATCCTGAACCTGCTGTTCCACAGCGCGAACATCGCAGAGATCTATTCGGACGACGCCGAGCTACGCAAGAAGGTGACGCCGATCCTGAAAAAGCACATGGACGTCGAGAACGATCTCGATCGCGAGGTCCGCTCCAAGATCAAGAATTTGCAGGAAGGCACGTCCGACTTCGAGATCGAGTACACGCGCGTGATGGAGCAGATCAAGCAAAAGCGAAAATTGAGTTAAGTAACGGGGAGGGCACGCGGGTTCTGTAGTCGGGGAGTCACGCGACTCCCCGCCCCAACCGGCGAAGCCGGATTGGGGTCCCACCCTACGCGGGGTTCGCTTCGCTCACGCGTCAATGCCAAGGTACCCATGCTCAGTATGACGGGTTATGGGAGGGGACGGGCGGCGGTTGGCGCAGGCTTCGTGTCGGTGGAGGCCCGGGCGCTCAACCATCGCTTTCTCGAAGTGCGAGCGCGCTTACCGCAGCAGCTCGGCGAGCACGTTGCTGCCCTGGAAGAAGTCGCGCGCAAGCGGCTCGAGCGGGGGCGCATAGAGCTCGACACGAGGACCGAGGGCGAGCTCGGCAGTGAACCGCTGCTCGATCGCGCGCGTGCACGTGCCGCGTTGTCCGCGTTGCGTGAGCTGCGCGACGAGATCGGCTCGTCGGAGCCGCTGCCCCTTTCGCTGTTGTCGGTGGTGCCGGGGCTTTTTCGCCAAGACGGCCCAGACTCGACTGCGGTGCGTGGGGCGTTGACCCTGGCGGCCACGCAGGCCTGCGACGCGCTGCAGGCGATGCGCAGGACCGAAGGTCAGGCGCTGGCGCGGGACATCGGGACGCGGTTGGGTCGGGTGCGCGAGCTCGCGTCCGCGCTGCACGGGCGCGCCGCAGAGCTCACGACCGCACATCGCGACAAGTTGCGGGCGCGTGTCACGACCCTGCTGGCCGGATCCGGGGTCACTCTGGACCACGGCCGGCTCGAGCACGAGGTCGCGTTGCTCGCGGATCGCAGCGACGTCAGCGAAGAGCTGACGCGCCTGCTGAGCCACTGCGATCAATTCGCAACGCTTCTCACGCTCGGGGACGAACCGGTCGGCCGCCGCCTGGAGTTCCTGCTACAAGAGCTGGGGCGCGAGGTGAACACCATCGGGTCCAAGGTGGGCGAGCTCGGGGTCACCGCCCATGTGCTCGAGCTCAAAGCCGAGCTCGAACGCGTCCGCGAACAAGCTCAGAACGTGCTCTGAGCGGGTTCGACCCCTCGACACCCGCGCGCGGCAAACGCTAAACTGATCGGGTGAGCGACGATGTGCTGTTGCTGATCATTTCCTCGCCCTCGGGCGCGGGCAAGACCACGCTGACGCGCGACCTGCTCGAGCAGTTTCCCGGGCTGATGTTCTCGGTCTCGCACACGACGCGCAAGCCGCGGCCGAACGAGGTCGATGGTCGCGATTACCACTTCGTCGACGCCGCGGCGTTTCGGCGCATGGTCGACGCGGGCGCGTTCGCGGAGTGGGCCGAGGTGCACGGCAACTTGTACGGCACCGCGCTCAGCGAGATCGCTCGCTGCCACGAGCTCGGCAAGCAGGGCATCCTGTTCGACATCGATTACCAGGGTGCACGCCAGATCAAGGCACGCCGGCCCGACGCCGTCGGCGTGTTCGTGCTGCCGCCCTCGATGGCGGCGCTCAAGCAGCGACTGCGCAGCCGGGCCGCCGACGACGATGCGACGATCGAGCGGCGCTTCGGCAATGCCAAGCGCGAAATCGAGCACTACGGCTTGTTCGACTACATGATCGTCAACGACGGGCTCGACGCCGCGAAGCAGCGGTTGCGCAGCATCGTGCTGGCGGAGCAATCTCGGCGCAGCCGTATGGCGGTCGTCGCCGAGCAGCTCCTGCAACGCATCCGCGAAGAGGTCTGAGTGCTGCGCCGAGGGACGTTGTGCCTGGCGCTCGCGCTGGCCGCGGCCGCGGCCGCGGAGCCCGCAGCCAAGCTTCCCGTGATCGACACGCGACAGCCGCTGCTGCTGGCAGTCGATGACGACGACGATGACGACGACGGCGTGGTCGACAGTGAGCAAGCGTCGCACGTGCCCTCCAACGACCTCGTCGAGATCGTGCTTCAGCCCGGCCAAGGCGGTGATGTGCGGCTCGCCACCCTCGGCGGCCTGCGCGTGCTGCGCCAAGGCGCTCTCGTATCTACACCGCTCACGATACCGGAAGACCAGCTCCCGCTGCCGATCTCGCTACAGGCCACGCGGCCATCACAGAGCGGACACCCGGCGGCGCTGCTCGCGACCCAGGGCGGGGTCACGCTCCGGCTTCCCGTCCACACCGTTCAGCTCGCGCTGCTCGACGCGACAGACCATCCGCTGAGCGCAGCCCGGGACGCGCTCGGTGTCTCGCACCACGTGACCAACGACCGCTCGCTGCCGCGTGGCAACGACTACGCCGCCAGCAGTCCCGACCCCGCGAACGTGAGGGTGCAAGTCCAGGACGCTTCGGCTCAGGGCATGCGCGTGTCTGCGCGGCTCCAGACCCTCGGCGCGGACGGCGGGCGTGCGCGCAACGCGCTCGACCTCACCCTGCAACGGCCCGAAGCAGGCCTACCATTTCGCTCGGGCTTCGTGCGCTTGGTGGGCGATCCGGTCGATCTCGGCGCGCGCGGCGTGGCCGGCCAGGTTCTGCAGGTCGCGCTGCGCGACCGCGTGCAGATCGTGTACGAGACGCCCCTCGGCCGCGTCCAGCAAACGATGCGCGTGGGCCGGCCGGGTGACGAGACCGGCCCGCGCGCTGCCCGACAGGCGACGCTCCGCGTCATCGTGATGCGCGCGTATCAGGGCGGGCCGCCCGTCATCGGCGTCGATGATCTCTCCGCGATCCGGATCGTCCGCGAGGAGCTGTCGCTTGCAAACGAGATCTGGCTGCAGTGCGACATCACTTTTGGTGTTCCTTCCGAGACCTCGGTGCAGCTGGTCGACCCGCCAGGCCCCTCGTTACTCGCTGTCGCCGACGGCGACGGGCTGCCCGCTCGCAGCGGCAGCGTACGCTTTCGCGTGGATGGGCAGGTCGTGGGCCCGATCGAGATCCCCACGGGTGCGTTGCCGGAAGACACCGCGCTCAGGATTGCCCAAGCGTTGCGCGCGGCGGGGTTGTCCGCGGTCGTCACCCGGAATCCGCCCGCGGTGTTCGGCGCTGGCATGAGCGCGGACGTGCTGGTGCGGCGGCGCGACGGGAACCTCGCTCAAATCGAGCCCATCGAAGGCGTGCCGCTCACGACGGACAAGCAGCAGTCGATCTCGATCGGCAGCGTCGACCTCGGCGACGGGCTCGAAGAGTTCGACAACATGACCGCCCAGAGTGGCACGCTCGAGGAGCGCACGCTGATCAAGGCGCTTGCCGACGACGATCCAGGGCACATCGACTTGTTCATCGTGAATCGCTTCACGCACGGCACGCGCCAGGGCGAGGCATTCATCGCGGCGAGCGCCGGACCCATCATCAACACCGTGTTGCTCGACCGCAACGGGTTGCGCCAGCGCCAGACCGCTTGGACCATGGCGCACGAGCTCGGGCACGTGTTGCTCAACCAACCGCTGCATCCGGACAACGTGGGCTCGGACTTGCCCATGTTGCTGATGGACTCGGACAACAACCGCGGAACGGTCAACGGCCCCAAGCGTCTGCTCGTGAACGACTGCCTGCGCGCCCGCTACGAGAGCAGCTCGCGTGCCGACCCGCCCCTGCTCCGGCCCTACGACGCCCGCATCCTCCCGAGCAAGGCCTCTTCTGTGCCCGCCGTTGGCGCGAAGCAGTGAGCTAGAACAAAAGAGCGAGCGCTGCATCCAGGCTACTCGCGGGCAGAAGCTCGATGCCTGCTCGCTCCGCGGCCCCGAGCTGTTCCGCGTTGGCCTTGGGGAGCACGATTCGAGTGAAACCGAGCTTTCTCGCCTCGGCCACGCGCACCCCGGCACGCGGCACCGCGCGCAGCTCGCCGGTGAGGCCGACTTCCCCGAACGCCAGAACCCCGGGAGCGAGCGGCCGCTCGCGCAACGCCGACACGACGGCCGCGCACACGGCCAGATCGACCGCGGGCTCCTCGGCCCGCATGCCTCCGGCCACGGCGGCGAACACGTCTTGATCGAGCACGTGCACGGAGGCCTTGCGCTGCAGCACTGCAAGCAGCAAGGCCAGTCGGTTCGCATCGAGGCCAGTGACCACGCGGCGCGGAGCCCCATACTGGGCGGGCGCGACGAGCGCCTGCACCTCGACCAGCATGGGCCGGCTGCCCTCCGCGATCGGCACCACGACCGACCCAGCCGCGCGCTCCGGTCGCTCGGAGATGAAGAGCGCGCTGGGATCCGAGACCTCGCGCAGGCCCTCGACCACCATCTCGAACACGCCGACTTCGTGCGTCGGCCCAAAGCGGTTCTTTTGGCCGCGCACGATGCGGTAGGCCTGGGTGTTGTCGCCCTCGAACGCGAGCACGACGTCGACCAAGTGCTCGAGCACCTTGGGGCCCGCCAGCGCGCCGTCCTTGGTCACGTGGCCGATGAGGAACATCGCCGCGTCGCTCTGCTTGGCTTGGTCGGTCAAACGCGCTGCCACCTCTCGCAACTGTGCGACGCTGCCCGGCGACGATTGCAGATCCGCGCTGCGCAGCGTCTGTATCGAGTCGATCACGACCAGCGCGTAGCGCTCGGCGTCGAGCGCGGCCTGGACTTCTGCGAGCTCGGTGGTGGCGAGCAGCATCGCGGCCTTTGCGCTACCGAGCCGCTGTGACCGCAGCGCCACCTGCGACGCCGATTCCTCCGAGGTGACGTAAAGCACAGGCTGGCCGGCGCCCGCCATCGCGATCAACACCTGCATCAACAGGGTGCTCTTGCCGATGCCCGGCTCACCACCGATCAAGACGACCCCGCCCGGCACGAGCCCGCCGCCGAGCACGCGATCGAGCTCGCGAAGACCCGTGGAGAGCCGCGGCGCTTGCTCCACCGACAACGAGCGCAGCGGCTGCGGCAGCCGCGTTGCCGCAGGACGCTTCCCGCTCGCTGGGCGGGCTTGGGACTCGACGAGCGTGTTCCAGGCGTTGCACTCGGGGCAACGCCCGAGCCACTTGGGGCTCTGAGCCCCGCACGCCGAGCACTCGTACACCGCGTGGCTGCGCGCCATGCCCGGTTATCGACCGCCAGTCCGCAGAGTTGCAAGCAACCGAGGGGTGAATCGTCGCTTCGCGACGAGAGGGGAGTGCAACTCCCCTTCGCGTGGGGAGGGCCCCCGCTGAATTCACTTCAGCGGGGAGGGGCGGCGCGTGCCGCCCCTCGTCATCAGAACACCACGCCGAGCAACAGACGCAGGGTTTGGGCGGTGGCGAGGTCCGTGTGCTCGTGCAGGTAGCTCAGGCCGCGCATCGGGAACAGCACGCCGTACTGGAGCATGGCGTGGAAGCCGTCATCGAGGTCGGGCCCGTCCTCGCTGCGAAAGTACAGGCTGGCGTCGAGCTCGATGCCGAGGTTCGAGGCGTTGCCCCACGTCTGCTGGTACGAGGAGGCACGGCTCCAGATGAAGTCGAGCCGTGCGCCCGCGAGCTGTCCGAACGCGCTCTTCACGAAGTCGTAGCTGATGCCGGGCTTGAAGTAGTACGCGCCCGTCACCTGCTGCATGATGTTGCGCCACAGGATCAGGTCCACGCGGTAGGAGGGGTGGAAGCGAAAGGTGCTGACCGTCCGGTTGGTATTGAGCTGCGTGATGAAATCGGAGTCGGAGGACAAGCCCTCGACGTCGCTGTCACCCGTGGCCAGACCGTGGTCGAAATAGATGCCGAGCTTCTCGCCGAGCAGCCGCACCTCGCTCTCGAGCGCGTAGCCGAGCTGGTTGATGCGGTAGCTCCCTTTGCCGGTCGCGACGTCGTCCATCGAGCCGTTGACCCACGCAAACTCGCCCTCGAGCCGCAGCCCGCGATAACGCAACAGTCCCCAGGCGTCCGTGGTCCGGGTGCCCGCATTCACGCGCAGCGGCATCGGCATCACCGGCGTCCCGCCTGCGGGCACCGCGCGCGCGCCGTAGAGAGAGTCCTGCTCGCGCACGCTGAACTGCACGCCACCGTTGACCACCATATCGCCACGGTCCTTGGCCGAGCTCAGCTCTTCGTCGCTGTTGCGGCGCGCGACCGAGAACGTGTACTGGTGCACGTCGACGAGGCGACTCTGCTCGATGGGCCGGTCGTCCGATCCGGTGTCGAGCACGCCGCCGCCGACGAAATCGAAGGCAGCGCTGAGATACAGCCCGGCCAGCTTCGTGGTGCCCACCACCCGGTCCATGTCGGTCGAGCGATCGTCGTCGAGCCGCGAGCCCGAGTTGTAGTACATGCCGAGGCCCCAGTGCTGCGGCATGCGGCCGAAGCGCAGCTCGCCGAGATCGCGATTGCGGACCTCGGCCCACGCATAGCGGGCCTTGATGCTGCTTCCGAGCTGCGGCGATCCGTCGGGCGTGGTCGTTCCGCTGCCGAGCACGGTCTGGGCACCGTTCGGGTTTCCCTGCGGGTCGGTCGATGAGCCGTAGAAGCCTTGCGGCGGATTGCCGAGCACCAGATTGTCGAACACGTCGAACAACATCTTGACGCGCACGTCTTCACTGACGTTGAGCTGCGGCGCGAGGCGCAGGCGCATGTTGGCGAAGCGCAACGTGCCGACACTGCACGTGCCGTCGCTCTTGCGGCTGTCGCTCACGCAATCGACCGTATTGGTGCGTCGTTCGAGCGGCCGGAAGCGCGTGAACGGATCCGGGCCCTGACCGATCTTGAAGCTCGGACTGATGGTCGGGCTCGCATCGGCGACGTAGTCGGCGAGCGGCCTGCGGCCGACCCAGAACGTGTCCATCAGCTCGCCGCGCACGCGCATGTAGCCGTGCAGGGTCAGCACCGGAGCCGGCGCGGTCCAGTCACGGCTGGGCTGCGACGAGCCCGCGAGCTGCTGCGAGAGCAAGTTCTCCATCTCGCCCGGCGAAGGCACCTCGCTGCCCGGCGAAGGCAGCACGGCGGGCGCGGGTGATGCCGGTTTCTCGCCAGCGGCTTCAGGCGGCGTGCCGGCCGTCGTGGGAGCAGGTTCTCCTTCGGCGGCGGGCTCGGCAGCGCCCGTCCCAGCAGCCTCGGCAGGCGTGGAAGGTGCAGGCGCGGCGGTGGCGCTCTCGGGTTGCGCGGGTGCCGCAGTCTTGGCCTCGGCAGGCTTGGCTTCGGGCTTACCGGCAGCCGGCGCGGGACCACCCTGAGCCGCGGCGTTCGCGGCCGAGCCGAGCGCACACAGCAAGCACATCCAAAGCCGCCAACGCATGATCGTTCTCCGGGAGCTGCGCCAAGTTTGGAGAGCCCGTTCTCGATCGTCGGGCAGTGGCGTCGAGAAGCAGGGCCGAAGAGCCCGGGCTGGGTAGCACGGCCGCATTCGGGCGGTCAAATGGCCAAACCAGCTCCAGTAACCCCAACGCGGCCCTTGACTCGGGGCCCGAGGTCCGAGAAGTCACAGCGACGTGGCGGCGGCAGGCCAAAGCAAAGCAGACGGCCGTTTTCGGCTGGTCGCGCTCGGCGGCCTCGGCGAGGTGGGGATGAACTGCCTCGTGCTCGAGACCGAAGGGCGCATGCTGGTGATCGACTGCGGGGTAACATTCCCCGATCACGAGCCCGGCATCGACGTCATCCATCCGGATTTCGATTATCTCCTGGCGCGACCGAACGCCGTGGAGGCCGTGGTGCTGACCCACGGACACGAAGATCACATCGGCGCCCTGCCCTATCTGTTGCGGGAGCTGAACGTCCCTGTATACGGGCCGCGCTACGCCCTCTCACTCGTGGAGGAGCGGCTGCGCGAGGTCGAGGTGGGCCGTGCCCCGCGGCTCTTCGAGACCACGCCGCGCGCGCCGCTCTCCTTCGGGCCATTCGAGGTCACGCCGTTTCGCGTGACCCACTCCATTCCCGACTCGACCGGCCTGTTGGTGCGCGTGCCCGGCGCCGCGATCGTCCATTCTGGCGACTTCAAGATCGACGACGATCCGCTCGACGGCGAGATGTTCGACGAGCCCTTGCTCAGCGAGCTCGGCGATCAGGGCGTACGACTCTTGCTCAGCGACTCGACCAATGCCGAGGTGGAGGGCAGCGCCGGCGGCGAGCGACCGGTCGCGGCCGCGATCGACGCGCGCATGGCACAGGCCACGGGGCGCGTCGTCGTGAGCATGTTCGCCTCGAACGTGCATCGGCTCGGCGCGGTGCTGCGCAGCGCCCGCGCGCATGGCCGGCGCGTGCTGTTTCTGGGTCGCGCGTTGCACACGCACTCGCGCGTGGCGGACGACCTCGACATGTTGCCCTTCGACCTCGAGCTGCTCGTCGCGGAGCGCGATGCACAATCGGTACCGCGCGAGCGGCTCTTGGTCTTGGCCACGGGATCGCAGGGTGAGGCGCGGGCGGCTCTCCTTCGGTTGGCTCAGGGCACCCATCAGACGCTCGCGCTCGACCCTGGCGACGAAGTGATCCTTTCCTCTCGCGTCATCCCCGGACGCGAACGGCAAGTGTCCATGTTGATCGACGCGCTCGAACGCCGTGGTGTGCGCGTCTTCACGCGGCGCGACGATCCGGCTTTGCACGTGAGCGGCCATGCCTGCCGGGACGAGCAGCGGCGCATGATCGAGCTGACGCGCCCTCAGGCGTTCGTGCCGCTCCACGGCACGTTCACGCACTTGCGACGGCATGCGGCGCTGGCCGCAGCGCTGGGCGTGCCCGAAACGCTCGCGGTCGAGAACGGCGCGGTGGTGGAGCTCGACTCCGCCCGCGCGCGCGTCGCCGAAAGCACGCGGACCGGCCGCGTGCACATCCAGCAGGGAGGCGAGATCACACCCGAAGTGCTGCGTGACCGCACGCGCATGGCCGAGAGTGGGCTCGTCGTCGTGACGTTGTGGCTCGACGCGGGTGGCCACCTGCTGCGACCGCCGGAGGTGCTGGCACGCGGCGTGGTCGACGAGCTCTCTCTGTCCGATCTATCGCTGCGCGAGCACGCACAAACCGCGATCGCGCAGGCGCTGCTTGGCCTTCATCCGAAGGCCGAGCTCGAAGCGGTCGAGCTGTGCGCCTCGCGTGCGGCGCGACGCGCCTTTCGCGACGCGATCGGCTGGCGACCGGTCGTCCACACAGTCGTGCACCGAGCTGCCCGATGAGCGTTGGAAGACGGCCCGAGCTGACGATCGTGCTCGCGCTGCTCGCGGCAGGAAGTTCCTGGTCGTCCGGCTGCGCGGCCGCCCGGGTCCCGACCGCGAGGGTCGACGAAGCGCCGCGGCCGAGCGCCGTGCCACTCGCTACAGCCCCCCAAAGTCCGCCAACGCCGCAACGTGGCCACACCCGCGAGGTCACGCCGAGCGAGCTGCTCGCGGTTCGCCCGCTGATCGAGGCCGCCGAGCGCGTGCGCGGCCTCCGATTCGCGCGCGAGGTCCCGGTGCTGGTGCAGGACCGGGACGCGATCATGGGTTACGTGGACGGCCAGATCAAAGCCGACGAGCTCGAACGCTCACGCACGATCTACACCGCGCTCGGCCTGCTCCCGCCGCAGCTCGACGTACGCAAGCTGCTCGTGCGGCTGATGGGCGAGCAGATCGTGGGCTACTACGACGTCGACACCCACCGGCTGGTCGTACGCGACGACGTGATGCGTGCGTTTGGCGGCATCGGCACGACGCCCAGCGTGGATCTGGCCGAAGCGCGCGTGGTGCTGGTTCACGAGCTCGTGCACGCGCTCCAAGACCAACACCTCGGGCTGTCGGCCAACATCGCCAAGAAGCGCGACAGCGATGCTGACAACGCGTTCCGCGCGCTGGTCGAAGGCGACGCCACCTTGGCGATGATCGCATTTGCGCTCGAGCGCGATTCGCAACCGCTCGCCGAGCTCACCCGCAACCCCGCGCGCGTGCGCAGCTTGTCGGACCTGGTACGCGGCTCGCCGCTCGCCGGCAGCGAGCTCGGAAGCGCGCCTCCGATCGTCCGCGTCCCGCTGCTCTCGGCCTACGTCGACGGCCTGACCTTCGCGGCCAACCTGCACGGCGATGGCGGCTGGGGTCGAGTCGATCGCGCGCACGCGGATCCGCCCGCTTCGACCGAGCAAGTGTTGCACCCGGAACGGTTCGCGCACCCGACCGCGCCCGAGCGACCGCGATTACCGGAGGCGCGCTCGGCGCTCGGGCCCGACTACAAGTTGCTCTACCAGGACACGCTGGGCGAGCTCGAGATGCGCGTCTACTTCGAGCTGGGCAGCCCATCGCTCGAGGCGCAGCGCGCGGTGCAGGGTTGGCGAGGAGATCGCCTGTACGCCTACGTCAGCGCCACAGCCGAGACCGCGATTGTTTGGCTCGCGACCTTCATCGACGAGCGCGGTGCGGAGCTCGCCGAGCATGCAGCCGAGCGCGCGAGCGCGACGAGCCCCAAACAAGCGCGCGCCCGCCAGCTCGTGGCTCGGAGCGGCCGTGCCCTGCTGATGCTGCGCAACGTCCCGAGCGACGCCCATGCAGCGCTTCGCGCGCGCTTCGAGCGCTTCGCGGCGGCTCCGACGCCGGGAGGCGGCCAGGGCCGAGCTCCGAGCCCCGAGCCAGATTGAACCCTCGCCGCCCGCGTGGTAGCCAGCCGCTTCGGGCCGCTGCACGCCGCGGCCTCTGGAGGCACGTCCGCGCATGCAATCCCAGGTCGACCCGCTCAGCCCGATCTTGGTGCAGGTCAAGGTCGAGATCCCCTGGAGCCAAGTCAGCGAGAAGCTCGAGACGGCCTATCGCAATCTCCAGCGCACCGCGCGCGTGCGTGGATTCCGCCCGGGCAAGGTTCCGCGCAACGTCGTCAAGAACCTGATGGGCAAGAACGTCGAACGCGACGTGAGCACGGAGCTGGCAGAGCTCGGCATCGGCGAGGCGATCAAGCAGCACTCGATCGACGCGGTGGCCGTCTCCAAGATGGACAGCCCTGCCCTGGTCGAGGGGCAAAGCTGGAATTTCACTGCGGAGCTCGAGGTGCGGCCCAAGATCGAGAAGGTCGACCTCGGCGCGTTGCGCGTCGCGCGCAAGCAGCAGGCCGTGACCGACGCCGACGTCGACGCCGAGATCGCGCAGCTGCGTGAGCAGAACGCCGAGCTGGTGACGCCGGAGCCTTCGCGGCCGGCGCGCCAGGGCGACACCCTGTTGCTCGACATCGAGGTCAGCGTGGAAGGCCACGCGCGCCCGGATCTCAGCTCGACGGACACGCGGACCGAGCTGGGCAGCGAGCGCCTGCTGCCGGCGATCGAAGAAGCGCTGCAAGGCTCGAGCGTCGGCGATGAGCGCGCAGCCGAGATGACCTTCCCCGACGACTACGGGCAGGAGTCGTTGCGGGGCAAGGCCGCGCGCTTCGAGCTCCGCGTCAAGCAAGTCCAACAAAAGGTGCTGCCCGACATCGATGATGATTTTGCCAAGGATCTCGAGCACGAGTCGCTCGCGGCGATGCGCGCTACGATCCGCGAGCAGCTCGAGGCCCAAGCGGTGAAGGCCGCCGAGGCCGACTTGCGCGAGCAAGTCGTCGACAAGCTCGTCGACGGGAACCCGGTGCCGGTTCCGCACAGCCTGGTCGAGCGCCAGGAGCGCGCGATGATGGGTGAGCTCTATCAGCTCCAGCAAATGCTGGGGCGTCCCCTGCCATTCGACGAGAAGATGCACGCAGAGCTGCACGGACGCGCCGAGCGCAAGGTCCGCGCAGGCCTGCTGTTTGGTGCGATCGTGGACCAGCAGAAGATCGAGGTGACGGACGCAGAGGTCGACGCCAAGCTCGAAGAGATCGCGACCCAGAGCGGCAAGCACATCGCCAAGGTCCGGGCCGACTACCAGGGCGAGCGCCGGGAGTCGCTGCAAAATCAGTTGCTGCAGAACAAGTTGCTTGAGTATCTGCTGTCGCAGGCTACGATCAGCGACGGCGCAACGGATGAGCCAGCAGCGGCCGCCCCCTCCGCCGAAGCGGAGCAGGCCGAAACCGAGGCTGGCGAGAAGCAGGCCGCAGGCGCGAAGAAGAAGGCCAAGCCCAAGAGCAAGGACAAAGAAGAGAGCGCGAAGCCGAAAGCCAAGAAGAAGGCCAAGGGTCAAGCGGCCGGATAGAAGACGGGCAGCGACGGCTGAAGCGGGCAGACGAAGAGCACACGACCGCGGCAACCAGGAGGCGAGCGATGGCAGTCGAGCGACCGGTTGGATTCATCCCGTATCCGCAAGTGGTCGAGAGCACGCCGCGCGGCGAGCGCAGCTGGGACATCTTCAGCCGGCTGCTCAACGACCGGATCGTGTTCCTCGGCAGTGAGGTCAACGACGACGCGGCGAACATCATCATCGCGCAGATGCTCTACCTCGAGAGCGAGGATCCGGACAAAGAGATCACGCTCTACATCAACAGCCCGGGCGGCTCCATCACGGCGGGGCTCGCGATCTACGACACGATGCAATACGTCCGGGCGCCGGTCGCAACCGTGTGCATAGGACTTGCCGCATCGATGGCCGCGTGGATCCTCGCCGCCGGGTCCAAAGGGCTACGCCGCGCGCTGCCGAACAGCCGGATCATGATCCACCAGCCGAGCAGCGGCGTGCGCGGCCAGGTCAGCGACATCGAGATCCACGCCAACGAGGTCATTTTTCTGCGCAAGCGCATGAACGAGATCCTCGCGCTGCACACCGGCCGGGCCGAAGAGAAGATCAAGGACGACACGGAGCGTGACCGCTTCATGACCGCAATCCAGGGCATGGAGTACGGCATCATCGACAGCGTGATCCAGTCCCACAAGACCGCCTCCAAGTAGTCGGGGGGTGAATCCTTGCTGGGCCCGCCAGCGGTTGGTAGACTAACGGGCAATCGGGCTGGCCTTCGCGGAGCAGAATCTTGGTCGATCGGCGCAAGGACGATGGTCACGGGAACTTGCAGTGCTCCTTCTGCGGCAAGTCGCAGAAGGAGGTCAAGAAGCTCATCGCCGGACCGACCGTCTACATCTGCGACGAGTGCATCGGGCTCTGCAACGACATCATCGCAGAGGAGGTCGACCGTGAGGACTCCTTCTCGACGAGCGGGCCCCTCCCCAAGCCGACCGAGATCAAGTCCATTCTAGACGAGTACGTGATCGGCCAGGAGCGCGCCAAGAAGGTGCTCTCGGTGGCCGTGCACAACCACTACAAGCGCATCGAGTCGCGGGTCGCCTCCGAGGACGTCGAGCTCCAGAAGTCGAACATCCTGCTGCTCGGGCCGACCGGTTCTGGCAAGACCCTGCTCGCGCAGACGCTCGCCAAGATCCTCAACGTGCCGTTTGCAATTGCGGACGCGACCACCCTCACCGAAGCGGGCTACGTCGGCGAGGACGTGGAAAACATCATCGTCCAGCTCCTCCAGAACGCCGATCACGACGTGGAGCGGGCGCAGCGCGGCATCGTCTACATCGACGAGATCGACAAGATCAGCCGCAAGAGCGACAACCCCAGCATCACCCGCGACGTG
>JBIOJD010000037.1:0-16299 GCA_044450485.1 Polyangiales bacterium
ATGCTCGCCACCGCGAGATCCGCGAGCGTGGAGAGGTATGCGATGTCCTTGGGAATCGCGTCGAAGCCGCGGCGTGCGATGCCGTCGAGCGCGGTTGCTGCGACCTCGCGCCGCCCGAGCCACGCTGCGTTGCGGACCATGCGTGCACGCATGCTGACCGGGAGGTACGGCGCATCGAGCGGAGTGGCTTGCATCGCTTGGTTCGCGCGGAGCGGGGCGAGGCCCTCGCGCTCACCGGAGATGCGCGCGCGCAACGTGTCCACGAACCACTGCCCGTAACCGAGCCCAATGCGCGTGCTGCGCGCTTGCAGATCGTTGCAAGCTCTCTCCGCCCCAGCGAGGTCGCCCTTCAGAAAGCGCTGCTGCGCGACCTGGCGATCGTGGTACCAAATGGCCTCGGGCAGGCGAAACAGCTCCGCGCTCTGCCCCACCGCAACCAGCGCTTCTTCGGCCGCCATGGTCTGCCCGCGATAGAGCAACGCCGCCAGCCGCGCGCAGTGCGCCTCGTAGGTCATGGCGGAAGGACGCGATCGATCGAGGTCCAGGATCTCCGCAGCGAGCTCGAGCAACGCCGCCGTGTCGTCGGGCCCGCTCAGTGCGTACAACCGCGCGCGCAACGCCTCGAACAACGGCCAGCGTTGCCCGAGCCGCCGCGCCAAGTCGAGCGCGCGCTCGCTCATCTGCTTCACGCGCTGCATGTCGCCTGCGTACGGAGGCACCGACACGAGCTGGCTCATGGCCAGAACGCGCTGCGGATGTGGTCCTTCGGGTGCGATCCGCAGCGCCTCTTCGAGCGCTTCGCGCACCTGCGGGTCGGGAATGCTGCTCATCGCCACCGTCGGGCGCAGCGCGCGCGCGCCACGCACGAGCAAGTCGCCATAGCCGTGTTGCTTTGCGATCTCGAACAGCCGCCCGAGCGTGTTCCGGCTGGCGCCCTCCCGTCCGGCATCGCGCTGCGCGCGACCGAGCGCGAACAAGAGCTCGGCGCGATCGCGGGGCCCGACGGCTGGGTCGAGCGCCTGGGCCTCGAGCGCCCACTCGTAGAAGCGCACCGCATCCGAGTGTGCGAGCGCCGCCTCGGCGGCAGTCGCCGCTTGCCGCGCGGCTGTGGCTACGCGCCCGTAACCGCCCGCGGGAAGGGAGCGATAGTAGTGCTGGGCGACCTCGCTGTGACGCGGCTCGACCGCGTGCAGCGCGTCGAGCGCCTCGGCCGCTGCACGATGAAAAGACACGCGCATGGCGGTCGGAATCTCGTCGTACACCAGCTCGCGCACGAGCGCGTGCGAGAAGCGGTAGCGCTGCGGCGTCTCGCCCTCGACCAGGCCCTGTTTGCCGGCCGCTTCGAGGCAGTCGAGCAGGCGCGGCAGCGGCAGGTCGATCAAGCTCTGCAGCAAAGGCAGCTCGAAGCGCTCGCCAATGACACTGGCCGCCGCCAGCACCCGACGAGCCTCGGGCTCGAGCGCCTCGAGCGGCTTGCGCAGCACGTCGCGCGCCACCTCCGGAAGCTTGACCACGCTCGGGGCAAGCGCGCTCAGCGCGGCTGCGCCATGCTCCGCGATCAATGCGCGTGCGGTCTCCTGCACGAACAGCGGGTTGCCAGCGGTCGCCCCGTGCACCGCACGCGACAGCTGGAGCGACGGCTCGCCCCCGACAGCGAGCTCGGTGAGGTAACGGTGCACGTCCTCGACCGTCAGGCGCGACAGCTCGATACGCTCTGCGTGGCGCATCACACGCGCCCAGCGCCGCTCCCCGTCGGCCACGGGCTCGTCGCGCCGCGTCACCAAGATCAGCACGCGCGCGCTCGACAGCTCGGGCGCGAGGAAACCGAGCAGGTTCAGGGTTCCCGCGTCGGCCCACTGCACATCGTCGAGCAGAAGCACGATCGGGGTGACCTGTGCGGCCTGCAAGAGTAGCTGCGTGACCTCGTCGAGCAGCCAGAAACGCCGCGCGCTCTGATCCGGGACCGCCGCCCCATCGTCCGCGCCGGGCTCGCTTGCGGGCGCTAGCGCAGCGAGGCGGGCGAGCAACGGCTCACCGAGCAGCCGCAGGTCGGGCCGCTCGCGCACGGCCTCGCGCAAGATCTGGATCCAAGGCCAGAACACGGGCTCACCGGCATCCTCGACAGAGCGACCACTCCAGGTCGAAGCCCCGAGGCGCTCGGCTTCTGCCATCAGCTCTTCAGCGCAGCGCGTCTTGCCCATGCCGGCTTCGCCGAAGAGCACGCAAAGACATCCTCGACCTTGCAACGCCTCCGCCAGCCGCTCGCGCAGCCGCTGCATGATGTCGACCCGCCCGACGAAGGGACGCCCGCCATGAGACACCGGCGTCGCGGGTTGCAGAACCTGGGCTTCGACGACAGGAGCAGGCGCTGGCAGGGACTGCAGACTTTCGACCGCGGCCACGAATCGATAGCCCCGTCCGTGCACGGTCTCGATCGGCGCTTTGCTCCCTCGCTCCTGTCCGAGCGCAGTGCGCGCGTGGCTGATGCTCCACGGCACCGCCGATTCGTTGACGTGGTCGCCACGCCACACCGCTTCGAGCAGCTCCGCCTTGGACACGAGCCGATCACGATGCTCGATCAAGTAGCGGAGCACGTCGAACACCTTGGGCTGGAGCGCGACCTCCTGCCCCCCGCGCCGCAACGCGTAGGTCGCAGCGTCCAGCTCGACGTCGCCGAAGCGATAACGCACGGGCCGAATGTAACGACTGTTGCGCAGGCGAGCAAAGGATGGGCGCGCTGAGCGCAGTGGCTCCAGTCTTGGGGTCCGAATGCGCAGACACGTGCCAGGTTGTCCCGCCCGCTCACAATTCGGCCATTTCGTAGCGATCGGGAGATTGCCCGTGGGCCGTCCGCGCCGTACGTTCCGCACGGCTCAAGGCCAGGAGGTGGGAAATGGATTCACTAACTTTTCGGCGAATTATCGGTGGGATAGCGGTGGTCGGGGCATGCGCTGGCTGCAGCGCGAATAGCCCCAACGGGGGTCAGATGGCTGGCTTCACCGGAGGGACTGGTGGAAGCGGTGCCGGCACGGGCACAGCTGCCGGACAACCCGCAGGCACGAACGGAGCGCCGGTGGGAAGCGGCACCAACGCGGGCGGCACCAACGCTTCCGGTAAAGGCGGAAGCGGAGCCATGCCGACGGGTACCCTGGGAGGCGCGGGCGCCATGTCAGCGGGCGGCGGCCAAGGTGGCGCGCCCATGACCGCCATGGGCAATGGAGGCACGGGTGGAAGCATGAGCGGCGCGGCAGGCATGACTGGTACGGCAGGCTCAGGCACGGTCACCATGCCGACGGGCGCCAAGATGCCGTGCATGACCAAGGGCAGCGACTTGTTGATGATCGGCGACTCGTACATCGACGCGCCAGTCAACCTCGAGCCGGTGCTGGAGGGGGATGCAACCAAGGCCATGCAGCTTGCGTCTGGCGACCACTACATCAACAAGGCTGTTGCCGGTACCGTGATCTCGCAGATCCAAGGCCAATGGATGGCGAACAAGAGCCCGGTGCCGAAGTTCGTGGTCATGGACGGAGGCGGCAACGACGTGTTGCTCGACAATCCGACGTGTCTCCTCGCGATGGCCGGCGACGCGACGTGCATGGCCGTCGTCGACATGGCCAACATGACCGGCCATGCGATCATGACCGACATGAAGGCGAGCGGCGTCAAGGGCGTCGTCTACTTCTTCTATCCGCACATTCCGCTGGGTGGCGCGGCCATGCTCGACTACTCGCTGCCGATCGCACAGAAGGGCTGCGAGTCGCTCAACGACGACACGTTCACGTGCGTCTTCGTCAACACGCAGCCGGCCTTGGACAACCACATGGAGTATTACTTGGACGGCATCCACCCCTCGGCAGGTGGCGGCCCTCAGGCGCTCGCAGACATCGTGTGGAAGGGGATGCAGTCCGGCTGCATCGGCCAAGAGAGCGGCTGCTGCACGCCCTGAGATCGCTCAGTGCAAGTCGGGCGCGTAGTTGTTGCTACCGTACGCCTTGCAGAAGCCAGTCTCGTCGCCCTTGAACATCGGATCGCCCGCGATCACGGCGCTCTTGAGCGCGTCCCAGACCTGCTGCGCAGTGCCGGGGCCCGCTCCGCCGGGCTGTGCATCGCGGGCGACGATCACGAGATCGAGCCCGCGGTGGCCCTGGATCAGCTGGCCGCCGAGCCCTTCGGCGTTCCAGACGCCGACGTCGTACTTCTGATCGCACGTGGCAGGCGCCATGTAGTTGCAGTCCATCGCCTCGGACACGCCGTGCGGGTAGGTCTTGTGGATCGAGACCGGCGCGCAGGTCCCGGGCGTGCCGGCCATCTGCTTCTTCACCCCGTCGATGCTGCACCAGTTGGAAGCCGAGTTGAGCCAGGTCAGATAACCGAAGCCTGTGTTGGCGTCTTCGAACGAGGGATGGGTCTGGCGGTAGATCCATTGCTCGTCCGCGAGGCGATCGCCGTTCCACATCCCGTAGTTGTTGATGAGCACGCCGACCCGCGCCATGTCCGTGAGGTCCACGGTCCACGAGTACGCGAACACGGCGCCGGCCCACGACGAGTGCGTCATGCCTAGCGGCGTGTAGAGAAACTTCTGCGTGAAATCGGCAACGCTCGTGCCGAGCCGCGCCGAGTCTTGGGCGATGGCCGCGGTGATCATGGTGCCGAGCGTGTTGATCTCGGTCGTGCCGACCGTGTCGTACGCAAAAGACTTCTGGCCCCACGCGAGGCTCGTGTCGTGCGCGACCATCCCGAGCACGTGCGCGACCTTGGCGTCCGCGTTGTAGGTCACGGCGTCGAGCCATTGATCGGCGCGATCCTCGTCGCTCAGCATGCCGGTCTTCTTGCCGGTGCGCATGATGTTGCGGGTCTGGTACGAGGCCATGCCCGTCACCAGCGCACCGAGCGTCTTGGTCGTCGACCACGCCTCGGCCGGTGCGAAAGTGTCCGCGTTGTGCTGGTAACAGAGCTTGCCGTAGCGGACGATCAGCCACGGATAGGTTGCCGTCGACTCGGCGGCGGTGAGCTTGTCCGGATCGAGCTTGCAGACGCTGAGCACGTCGCTCTTGGCGACCACTTCCCAAGGTCCTGTTCCAGGATCGTGATACGGCACCGCGGGCCCCATGCCGGGCATACCGCCGCCCGCGCCTCCCGCGACCATCGCCATTCCGCCATCGGGCACCGCCGCGCTCATGCCGCCGATGCCGGTGCCCGAGCCCGTGCCGCCGCTACCGAGCGAGCCCAAGCCCGCCGCGCCCGCGCCAGTCGGGCTTCCTCCGCCTGCGCCGGTGCTCGATGCCGGAGGCGCCACGCTCGACCCACCGATCGGCGCGCTCTGTGAGCCACCGGCGCCGAACCCAACGCCATTGTTGCTCGTCGTGCCCTGCGGCTTGCTGTTGCAACCGAGCAACGCGATCGAGACCGCGCCCGCCACGACTGCACCTCGAGAACGAAGTGCTCCCGTGCCCTTCCCGATGAGGCTCATGTCACTGCTCCTTGCTGACAAACACCCAAGGCCAACCTGGCATGGGGGGGGCGGAACGGGTCTTTGAGCCCGCGTTGGCCTTTTCTTGGCTTATCGCGCGCGCTCAGGATGCGTGCGTTCGGGCTGCGGGCGGCGTGGACACTGGCTTGGCCGCTGGCGGCGAGGCCTGTTCTGCGACGTGGCGGCCTGCAGCGGCGATCGCTTCTTTCGCGTTCGCACACAGCATCACGCCGTCGCGCTGGTCGAGGTGACTCTTCTTGAGCAGCACCATCGGCTGCTCGCGCACGCCGCTCAGGATCGCCAGACACTTGTTCTTGCGCAGTGGCTCGACGGCGCTCTCGAGCGCGACCAGGCCCGTGGCGTCCATCGCGTGAACCTCGTCCATGAGCAGCACCACGACCTTGGTCTCACCTGCGACGATCTCGAGCGCAGCCATGGCTTTCTGCGCGGCTCCGAAGAAGAGCGGGCCCGATATCTCGTACACCGCGACCCCTGCAGGAATCGGGCTCGGGACATCTGGGTGATTGGCTGGCGCGAGGCGAGCCTGGGTCACCTCGGCCATCCTTCGCATGAAGAGAAACGCCGCCAGAACCATGCCGACCGAAACACCGATCACCATGTCGAAGGTGACCGTGAGCCCAAAGCAGGTGAGGAGCACGGCAACGTCACTCTTGGGCGCCACGCGCGCGATGTGCACGAAGTGCTTCACCTCGGACATGTTCCACGCGACCAACAGCAGCAGTGCCGCAAGCGAGGCCATGGGCAAGTACCCGAGCAGCGGTGCCAACGCCAGCACCGCCGCGAGCACCGTCACCGCATGCGTCATCGCCGCGATCGGCGAGCGCGCACCGGCCTTGATGTTGGTCGCGGTCCGCGCGATCGCTCCGGTCGCCGGGATGCCGCCGAAGAACGGGACGATCAGGTTGCCGATGCCCAAGGAGATCAGCTCCGAGTCCGGGTCGTGCTTGGTGCGCGCCATGCCGTCGGCGACGACCGCGGAAAGAAGCGACTCGATCGCGCCGAGCATGGCGACCGCGAACGCTCCAGACACGAGCGCCTGAAAGCCGCTGAAGCTGAGCACGAACGGCTTTCCGTTCGGGCCTGCGGTCAACCAAGGAATCAAGGGCAACGGGGGCAACTGCGGGATGCCGTGCAGAACGTGACCGTCGACCGTGGTGTGGAAGCGACTCGCGATGGTGGCCACCTGAAAGCCGGGAACGAGCCGCGCAAGCGCTAGGGAGATCAAGGCTGCGGCGGGCAGCGCGACGAGCGGCGCCGGAACCCGCCGTGTGAGGCGCGGAAAGAAGACGAGGATGCCGAGCGTCGCGAACCCGATGAGGGGCTCCCAGACCGAGGCGGTGCCTCGCGCCTCGAACATCATCGCTACCCTCTCGATATAGTGCTCCGGGTTGCTCGCGAGCGTGAGGCCGAACAGATCCTTGAGCTGAAGCGTCGCGATGACGGTCGCGATGCCGGCGGTGAAGCCCGTGGTGACCGGGTGGGGAATGAACTGGATCATGCGGCCGAGCCGAAACATCCCCATCGCGATCAGGATCGCGCCGCCCATGAGCCCGGAGATCAGCAGCCCCGCCATCCCGAACTTGGTGTGGATCGGCGCGAGGATGACGATGAACGCGGCGGTCGGGCCCGAGACCTGCGTCCGCGACCCGCCGAGCGCCGCCACCACGAAGCCGGCGATGATGGCGGTGTAGAGCCCGCTTTGCGGCGCCACACCCACACCGATCGCCAGCGCCATGGCGAGCGGCAGGGCCACGATTCCGACCACCACCCCCGCGAGCAGATCGGCTTTGAGGTCGGCGGCGGAGTACCCCTCACGCAGCACCGCGCGCAGAGCCGCCGCGGGCAAATCACGGAGCGGGATGGTTTGGCCGAGCGACTTGTACCGCGTGCGAGCCATCTACCCTCGTACAAATTTTACACGAGCGCCGCCAAAGTGGCCAATCAGCGGCCCTTTTCGCGGGCACTTCGTTTAAGATGCGTCGCACGCCGAGGTGGCGCGCGCATGGAGCAGAGCGGGCAGGCGACCGCGCCGAACAATGCGGCCGAGCGGCAAGTAGTCAAGGTGGGCATCCCGAAGGAAGTCCTGCCGGGCGAAAAGCGGGTTGCCGCCACACCTGCGACCGCGCAGCGCTTGCGTAACCTCGGGCTCGAGGTGCTCGTGCAATCGGGCGCGGGCGAAGGCGCCAGCGTGCTCGATGGCGCCTATCAAGAAGCCGGAGCGCGGATCTTGCCGACAGCCAAGGAGCTCTACGCCGCAGCGGACGTAGTGCTCAAGGTGCGCGCGCCCTGCCCGCTCGACGGCACTTCGCACGAAGTCGATCTGATGAAGGACGCGGTGACGCTCGTGTGCTTCGTCTGGCCCGCGCAGAACAAAGAGCTGCTCGACCGCCTCAGCCGCAAGCAGGCGACGTTGCTTGCGATGGATCAAGTGCCCCGCATCACGCGCGCGCAGAAGCTCGATGCGCTGAGCGCGATGGCGAACATCGCGGGCTACAAGGCGGTGATCGAGGCGGCGCATCACTTCGGGCGCTTCCTCGGGGGTCAGGTGACCGCAGCCGGCGCGATGAAGCCCGCGCGCGTGCTGGTGATCGGCGCCGGTGTGGCCGGGCTGGCGGCCGTGGCTGCGGCGCGCGGTCTGGGCGCGGTCGTGCGCGCGTTCGATACGCGACCCCAAGTGCGCGAGCAGGTCGAGTCGCTCGGCGGCCAGTTCATCGAGTTCGAGTTCCGGGGCGAGTCCGGTGAAGGCGAAGGCGGATACGCCAAAGAGGTCAGCGACGCGTATCTCGCGGCCGAACAAGCCTTGATCGCGCAGCACTGCGCGCAAAGCGACATCGTGATCTCGACCGCGCTCGTGCCCGGCATCGCCGCGCCCAAACTGATCACCTCGGGCGCCGTCGTCGGAATGAGCCGCGGCTCGGTGGTCGTGGATCTCGCTGCCGAACAGGGTGGAAACTGTGCGCTCACCGAGCGCGACAAGGTCGTCGAGAAGTTCGGCGTGACGATCCTCGGCCTAACCGATCTCACCAGCCGCATGGCGCGGCAGTCGAGCGAGCTCTACGCCACCACCGCCGCGAACCTGTTCGACGAGGTGGTCTCAGACGGAGAGCTGCGCATCGACATGACCGACGAGGTCCAGCGCGGAATGCTGGTGCTGCACCGAGGTACGCTGACGTGGCCGCCGCCACGTCCGGTGAAGACGCACGCGCCAGCGCCCCCGACTGCGGTCGCGGCGCCGAAAGCGCACAAGCCCGGAGTCTCCCCGTGGGCGCGCAGGAGCGCGACCTTGATCGCCGCGGCATTGCTCGTGCCGATTGGGTTGTTCGCTCCGGCGGAGTTCCTCCAGCACTTCACGGTCTTCGTGCTGGCCTGCATCGTGGGTTGGCACGTGATCTGGAACGTGACCCCCGCGTTGCACACACCGCTGATGAGCGTCACCAACGCGATCAGCGGCATCATCCTGATCGGCGGCATGATGCTCACGGCGGGCGAGGCGCTCGACACCCGAGTGCTGCTGGCTGCGATCGCGGTCTTGATCGCGTCGATCAACGTCGCGGGCGGGTTCCTCGTCACCCAGCGCATGCTCAAGATGTTCCGCAAATGACCCTCCAGAGTGTGAGCACGCTGTCGTACCTCGTCGCGGGCGTGATGTTCGTGCTCAGCCTGCGAGGACTGTCCACACAGCAGAGCGCGCGCCGCGGCAACCTGCTCGGAACGCTCGGCATGATCGTCGCCGTGGTCGTGACCGCGGCCGCTCTGCTCCTGCCGGAGGTGCTGGGAAGCGGGCGATTCGTCCAAGAACGCGTGGCCAGCGAAACCCTCACGTTGCTCGGCGGCGCGATCGTGGCCGGCTGCGCGATCGGCGCAGTGCTCGCGTCGCGCGTCGCAATGACCTCGATGCCGGAGCTGGTCGCGATCCTGCACTCGTTCGTGGGCGCGGCCGCCGTGCTGGTCGGAGTTGCCACCTACATGGCAGGCCCGGTCGAGCTCACGCACGCGATCGAAGTCTTCGTCGGCGTGCTCGTCGGGACCGTGACCTTCACGGGAAGCGTGATCGCGTTCTTCAAGCTGCGCGGCACGCTGAGTGGACGGCCCCTGGTCATCCCCGGACGGCACCTCTTGAACCTGGTGATGCTCACCGCCTGCGTCGTGCTTTCGGTGCGCGGAATTGCGAGCGGCCCCGATGCAGGCGGCTTGCAGAATCTGTGGGCCGTCGCTGCGGTGGGCGGCGTGCTCGGCATGCACATGGTGCTCGCGATCGGCGGCGGCGACATGCCGGTGGTCGTTTCGCTGCTCAACAGCTACTCCGGGTGGGCCGCTGCCGCCGCTGGCTTCATGCTCTCGAACGACTTGCTGATCATCACTGGAGCACTGGTCGGCTCGAGCGGGGCCATTCTCAGTACCATCATGTGTCGAGCGATGAATCGTTCGATCTGGCACGTGGTCTTCGCCGGCTTCGGCGAGGGCGCCGGCGTCGCGGCCGGTGCGAAGGGCGCCGTGCCCCAAGGCAGGGTCGTCGAGACGAACGTGGAAGAAGTGGCCCAGCTGCTCACCGCTGCCAAGAGCGTGATCATCATCCCGGGCTACGGCATGGCGGTCGCTCAAGCGCAGCACCCGCTCAAAGAGGTGACGAGCGCGCTCGAGGCCAAGGGCGTGAAGGTTCGCTACGCGATCCACCCGGTTGCGGGCCGCTTGCCGGGACACATGAACGTGCTGCTGGCAGAGGCCAACGTCTCGTACGACATCGTGAAGGAGATGGACGAGATCAACGAAGATTTCGCGGATACCGACGTGGTCTTGGTGATCGGCGCCAACGACATCGTGAACCCGAGCGCCCTCGAGGACACGAGCAGCCCGATCTTCGGCATGCCCGTGCTCGAGGCTTGGAAGGCCGCCAAAGTGATCATGATGAAGCGCGGCATGAGCGCCGGCTATGCGGGCGTCGACAACCCGCTCGTCTACAAAGAGAACACCCTGATGCTGTTCGGCGACGCCAAGCGCAAGGTGCAGGAGCTGCTGGCCGCGCTGCAGTCCGCCTCGGCTGGGTGATCGAGGTCAATCATGGCGTGCGTGCGAGCCGCGTTCGATGCCATGGCGTGGCAGCCGGGAGCTCACCGGCTGGAGCGCAAGAAGGTCTGCGACGCGCGACCGCTGGCCCTGCTCGAGCTGGCAGCCGGCTTCTCCGATCCACGAGTCTGCCGTCGCAGCCACGTGATCTACGTGCTGCAAGGGCTCCTCGAGCTCGAGCTCGACGGTGGCGTCGAACGCTTCGAGGCCGGGCAGTGCTGTTGGATCGACGCAGGCACGGCTCACCGTGCGCGCAACGCAGGCGACCAGGCGCTGCTGATCTTCGTCGCGAGCGACCTCGAAGCGCCGCGCTGAGCGCGCGTCGGGTCAGCGCCCTGCTGCGGGCTCGGCCTGCGCCAGGCGCAACATGAACGCAGCCTGCAGCCATGGCAGCGCCGCGACCAACCAGAGGTAGTGCGAGTGGTATCCGCCGCGCGGCACGAGCGTGATGAGCGGAGCCCACGCCGCGGTCCAGAGCTGCAGGCAAACCAAAGGAGCGAAGCGTTGACCGAGCACGCCTGCGAACATGCCGAGCGTCCAAGCCGACAGCAGAATGCCCGGTGCGTGGCAGAGCAGCACCACGGGTCGCTGCGCATCGACGTCGCAATCGTCGCGGAGATAGCCCGCAGCCATCGCTTGCGTGGCGATGAAGAGCCCCAGCAGCACGGCAGCCATCAAGGGAAACGGACCGAGCAGCACGGCCATCGCTGCGAACGCGAGGTGCAGGAGCCAGCACAGGCTCGCGTGCTGGATCGCGGCGCTCAAGGCGACCTCCAGTCGCGCACCACCCGCAGAGCAGCGCTGCGTGCGATGTCGTCGGGCACGATGAAGTCGCGGTCGGGCGCTAGATCGATGCCGACACGACGGAATGCGGCCCATACCGCCTTGGCGCAGTGCCACTGTCGCGCGTCACCTTTGCGAGCGCCGAGCTGAAACACGGCTCCGGGCAGTGTCCTCAGAAAGCGGGCGACCTCCCGGCGGCGCGGCGCGTCGAGGGGCGCGCGCAACACTCTCACGTGGTCGTAACCTTCGAGGTCGGTGAGGGGCATCGGGAAGATGCCGAAGAGCACGTTGTGCCCGAGCACCTCGCCGTCAGCCATCAATGCCGTGGCGTGTGAGAAGTGGCCATAGGCGTTGCCGGCAGCGCTCGCGAGCACCACATCGGCGAGCTCGAGCCCGGTGGGATCGATGCGCACTGGCGATCGGGCCTGCCTGGGTGGCGAGAGACCAAGCCCGTGGTGCAAGGCGTGGCGAAAGACCCCGAGGTCGCCGGGTGAGGGCGTTGCGTCTGCCGAGCCTCGATAGGCCTGCGCCCACAGCAACGTCGCGCCTGTCACCGCGCTGAGCGCAAGAGGCGCGAAGCGCAGCGGGAGCGGTCGTTCCGACACGAAGACCGAGCGTAACCCGGTTGACCCGAGCTCAGCTCTTGGAACGCTTGCGGCGTCCGCTCAACAGCGCCACCCCGCCGCCCAAGAGCGCGAGGGCAGCGCTCGCGCTGCTGGGATCGAGCTCCGGCACCGACGCGACGCCGCCACCTGGCTTCGGTACCTGGGTCGTCCATGCGCTGGCGCCCGACGGTGCGAGCACGGCCACCGCGGCAACGATCATCGAAGCGAGAAGGGTGTGTCGGAGCATGGGTTGTCTCCCCGCAAAGTCAGAGCCTGGAAGCACCATTGCACTGCGTGTGCCAAACCCGTGACATTCGTGTCCTTCTTCATGATAGCGATGGATCTTCAGCTACTTGCAACAGTTTGGGCACCGTCCGTGTCCACGTTCACGGACGTTCTGAACCGCGCAAGCGTGTCCCACCTTGTGAGGGGACTTGCGCAACTTGAGCATCCGGCGGCCCAGCCCGACAAGCGCTGAGCGGGACCGGTCAAAGCGGCGCTTTCCCCTCCAAGGGACCCAAGCTGGCCCCGGAAACATGCGCTGGGCTCCCTCACCAGAATGGAATAGGCTCGCGGCCCACAAGGAGGCCCGCAATGAAGAAAACTCTGGCCATTCTCGCAGGCAGCACGCTCGCAGTGTCGATTGCAGTTGCGCAGGGAAAGCCGACCGACAAACCCGCTATGGCTCCGGCCGCAGCGCCGAAGGCCGCACCCACCGCGGTTGCGCCGAAGGCCGCAGCACCGGCGGCTCAACCGGCAGCCAAGGCTGCACCTGCCGGTGCGATGCCGGCTGCACCTGCCGCAGCAGCGGCCAAACCCGGGGCGGCAGCGGCACCGGCGGCAGCTCCCGCGGCGGCAGCGCCCGCGGCGCCCAAACCCTCACCGGAGTTGGAGGCAGCGTTCAAGTCCTTCGAAGGTAGCTGGAAGTGCGAGACGAAATTCCCCGCCGGCGCGATGGGCCCCGGCTCGCCCGAGACGAGCGCGAAGTCAACCGTGAAGCTCAAGAAAGCACTCGGAGGCTTCTTCTATCAAGGCGAGTACGAGGTGAAGAAGACCAAGCAGAATCCCGGCATGAAGGCCAGCTTCTTCCTCGGCTACCAGGCGGGCGCCAAGCTCTTCACCAGCACCGGGCTCGACGACATGGGCGGATATGGAACCAGCACCTCGGCGGGCTTTCAGGGCGAGACCATTACCTTCGTGGGCGACGGCTACATGATGGGTCAAAAGGCGAAGGTCCGAGAGACCATGACTCGCAAAGCCCCCAAAGGCATGAGCCACAAGTTCGAGATGGATATGGGCAAGGGCTTCCAATCGTTGGGCGAAGACGAGTGCACGCGTTGAGCTGAGCCCCCACCGGCGCGCATCACGCGGACGCCGTCACGTGTGAACCGCACAGGCCGAGCCGACGCTCACGTCGAGGCGCGCACGCGCTTCGGCACTACGGAGCGCGTCGGCTCGGCCACGGTCGCATCGTCCCAGCTCAGCGCTTCCGCCAGTGCGCCGAGCAACGATCGCGGCGGCGCCGAGGAGCTCTGGCGCAGGCTCAGTGCCACCGCGCCGATGACCGCGCCCGAGCCGTCGATGAGCAGGTACGCCTGGCGCTCGTGCTCGGAGCCATGGGGGTCGAGATCGACGTGGACGGACGCGGTCCTCTGCACCGTCGCCGTGCCCGCGTCGCGCTCCGTCGACGGCTCGCGCTCGAAGCGCTCGAGCGCGTCCTGCAGCTCCTGTGGCTCGCCTTCGGGAAAAGCGGCCCCCGAGGTCTGCGCCGACAACACGAGCGCATCGCCGTGCCTTCGGTACCACGCCGCGCCCTTGGCATCGGTCGTGCGGCGCAGCAGCTCGAGCGCGTGCGTCACGCGTTGCTCCGCGTCCTCGTAGCCGGCGAGCAGGTGCAACCAGTGATTGACCTCCGCCGTCGTGCGACGGCCCGAGCCCGGGCGGTCTTGGGTGCGCAGCGCTGCGATCCGCTCGCACTTGGCGATCAGGGCCGGGTTTCCCGTGGGCCGCAGCCAACGCTCGACTTCGGCCGCACTCTGCTCGAGCTCGCTCGGGAGAGAGGCGCGATGAGCGATCAACGCCCGCGCTTCGTGGATCAGACCGTGGACCAGCGGATGGTCGCTGGGCATATGACGCGCGAGCAGCGCATCGAGCGCTGCAAGCGCGCGATCGGGGCGTCCCTCGCTCGCCTCGCACCATGCGCGCTCGATGTCGGCGACCAGATGCAGGACCACGAAATCGCGGTCGGCCTCGGTCTGGTTTCTCGCGACCAAGTCGCAGAGACGCTTGGCCACATCGTAGTTGCCCAAGAAGCGTGAGCCCTGAGCGGTGAAACCGACATGAGCGGTCCAGCCGATGTAGCTGCGCGGTGTCGCCCGCTCGAGCATCTCGATCGCGACCGCGTTCGCGCCGTAGGTCGCGTCGCTGAGCACCAGGCCCTGCGCGTGACGCGCCAGGCGTGCGAACGTGCGCATCGACGGCACGCTCCGCGCGAGCAGCTCCAGCCGGTCGGCCACCCGCGCCATGCCGTCCACGTCGAGCAACAAGGTGTAGACGGGGATGAGCGCCGCCGGTTCCCACATCTCGACTTGCCAGGCCGAGCCCACGTGAGCCGCGTGGATGTCCACCTGCTGCCGGTGCTGCTGGGCGGTCCGGAAGTCGCCGCGGTTCATGTGGTAGAGGAACCGCATCTGGCTCGCGATCATCGCGTAGAATTTGAGATCGAGGGCGTCGAGCGCGTCGGCGCTCTCGAGCGCGCTGCTGCTGTCGTTGCGATAGGTGGCGAAGACCGCGCGCGCGAAGTGAACGCCCGCGACGATGATCTTGCGCGCATCGCCGCGCAGCGTCGGATAGCACCTCGGATCATCGAGCCGCGCGAGCAGCCGTTCGAATTTCATCGTCGCCTCGGCTTGGTTCTCGAGCCCGATCTGCTGGAGCCCTTCGCTGAACTCGAGGATTCCGACCGGGGTGAGTCGATCCGGGAGCACGTCGAACGGCCGCAAGATCTCGGTGACGACCTTGGCGCGCGCGGCGTCGAGGCAGATGCTTGCGAGGCCTGTCAAAGTGGCCACCACCCCGAAGAGCTGGATCATCACCTCGCCGAAGCTGTAGCCACGGTCCGAGCGTGGGGCGACCATGAACCTGAAGAAGCCGAAGCCGAGGCCAAAGACGAGGCCCAGATGGCGGCCGACGTAGCGGCTGAGCTGCTTCGCGGCACGTAGCCCGCTCACGTCCTCGAGCATGTCGAGCGCCTCGTCGCCGTAGAGCTCGCCGAAGCGCCGGTCTTCGTAGTAGCCAGCCTGAGCCAAGGCCGCGAGCAACGGCAGGCGCTGCAGCCTCGGGCGGCGTTGCTTGCGGTACACCTCGAGCGCGGCCTCGATGGCGGCGCCCGCGCCGTGCAGCGCCGTGAACACGAGTCGCACGGCCACGCTGTCGTACGTGACCTCGGCGATCAGATCGGCGCCCCGGGTCGCGTCGCCACCCTGGAGCAAGTGCCAGCCCGCTTGAATTCGCAACGCGTGCTGTTTCGCGTTCGCGAGCTGCAGCAGCGCCTCGCCGAGCCTTCTGTGGCCTTGCTCGCGGCCGGCGTCGTCCATCTCGGAGAGCAAGGTTTCCTGCAGCGCGGTGGAGCTGAAGCGGAACCCCCCTTCGTCCGCGTGAAAGACGTCGTTGCGCGAGAGCTCGTCTTGGAGCGCGAACAGCTCACGGTCGCGGTCCCTGCCCATTAGGTTGCGGCACAGCTCGAGGGTCGTTTCACCGCGGTGCAGGCTCAAGCACTCGGCCAGTCGTCGCGCCGGCGCCGACAACGCCGCGAGCCTCGCGGACAGCGCCCCTTCGAGCGCGGTCGGCAATGCCACGTTGGGCCGTTCGGCGGGCAGCGCCCAGTTCCCATCGAGATACCGAATCGCGCGCGCCGCAATCAACTGGCGCGCGACCTCGATGCAGTGCATGGGGTTTCCCGCCGTGCGCGCATACAGGAACTCGCCGAAGCGAGCGAGGTTCTGCGCTTCGCCGAAGAGCGAGCGAGCGAGCTCTTGCGTCTCGGCAGCGCTGAACGCCGCGAGTGTCATGTGATCGCAATGGGGGCTGAGCGCCGTGAGACCGACCGAGCCGCGCTCGGCAGCGCCGAGCTTCTGCGTGACGACCAGCAACAAGCGACGGTCGCGCGATCCGCGCGCCAGTGATGCAAGCACACCGAGGCTCGAAGCGTCGGCGTACTCCGCATTGTCGACTTCGATCAGCAGGGGCGCGTGGTCGCTGACCTCCGCCAGCCAGCTCTCGAGAGACACGCCGCCTGCGAGCGGTGGGTCGGCTTGGCTCGTGGGCACCGGCATCGAGTGCCGCAAGCGCATG
>JBIOJD010000038.1:0-16128 GCA_044450485.1 Polyangiales bacterium
GATCGCGATGTCCGAGCTCACCCGCGCGCTCAGCTCGCTCACCGCTGTTCGGTTCGCCTCGGACGAAGCGCAGGCGCAGCACGGGCTCGCAGCGCCCGACCTCGTGGTGACGATCGAGCGTGCGGCCCCGACGGCGGGCACAGCGCTCGCCCGGACGGTGTTGCGCGTCGGCGCGCCGGCTGCGGGCGGCGGCCGCTACGCCGAGCTACAGGGCGAGCGCGGCGTATTCGTCCTTCCAGACGCGCTGGTGCGCGTCGTGAGCGAGCGCCTCGTGAGCCGCACCTCGCTCGCGACCCCCCTCGAGCGCATCGCCACGCTTCATCTGGAAACCCGCGGCCACGAGCTCGGCATCGAGCGCGATGGTGCCGGCTGGAAGTCGACCGGCGCCCCTGCCTCGTTCGCGCCCAGCACTGCATTCGCGCTGGCGCAGGCGGTTGCGACGCTGCGCGCGATTCGCGTTACCGGCTACGGGCCCGCTTTGCGCGACCAGGGATTCGGCGCTCCGTTCGCGCGACTCACAGTCGTCGAGCGCAACAGCGCGTCCGCCGCGCCCCAGTCGCATGTCCTGTTGCTCGGCGGAGAAGCTGGTGAAGGCGCGCGTTACGCGCGGCTCGCCACCGAGCCCGTGACCTTCGTGCTCCCGAAGGCCAGCGTCGCCGAGCTCACTTCTTGGGCCGAGCGCTAGCGCGGGCCACTGCTTCCTTCTGCGCCGTCTCCATCTCTGGGGACGGTTCGAGCGTTTCGTGCCCGCTGTAGTTGAGCACGCCTTCGCTCGACTGGAAGCCCGAGCCCGAGATGAACGAGAAGCGGCCTTTGACCTTGATCTTTGCGCCTTGGAAGAAGTCGATCGGAATGGGCAGCAGCCCGGCTTCTTCTTTTTCTTTCTCGGCCTTTTCGGCCTTGGCGTCCTTCTTCGCGCCGGTCTTTGCTTCCTTGATCGCGTCGTCGATCGCCTTCTGGTTCTCGGCGTAGCCGGCGACGATCAGCAGCTTGCCGTCATCGGTCTCGCTCGCCGTGTCGCCGACATAGATGTGCGGCGCCGGGGGCAGCGGGCACTTGGTCTTGGGCGGACACTCGGGCGGCACGTAGATCTTCGAGATGTAGCCAGTGACCGTCACGTCCTGATCGATGGTCTTGCGCAGCGCCCTGCGCAGCCCGTAGACGCTGTAGGTCTGGTCCCCGTACTGCGTGGGGTAGGGCGGAGGTGGCAAGGTTGGCACACCCGGGAGGCTTGCCTTGACCTCCGGCAGCTTCTCGACCGGCACCTTTGCTTCCGCGACCTTGTCGCAGCCCTGGACCAGCCCCAGCCCCAAGATGGCTGACGCGCAGGCGATTCGTGAAAGCGTCTTCATGGACCCCTTCCGGCTCCTATTCCCACAGGAGCGGCGAGGCTACCACGCTGTACGATAGGATCACAACGCCCTATTGGGCCTTGGCGCACTCGGCCTTGCGGCCGTCTTGGACCGCTACGGAAGCCTTGAAGGCCGCGGGCGCCGTCGAAGAGCCGGCCAGGGCACGGGCCCGCTTGGCGGGCTCTCCACCGAGCTGACTCACGGCTTCGAAGGCGAGCAACGCCAGGTCGGCTTCCTCGGCGCCCGCCTCCGGCGCGATCCCCCGCCTGAGCAGGGCGAGCAGCGGGTCAGCCGCCTCGCGCAGACAGAACGCGCGCGCAAAGTGGACGCCCTCGGTCTTGACCTCGCTCCACTCGTCTTGGTCGTTCAACCGGCGCGCCACGAGCGGCCACGAGCCGCGCAGCCCAGCTCGCTCCAGCGACCGAATCGCTGCGGCCCGCACTTGATGCGCCCGGTCGTCGAGCCCGAGCTCGAGCGCGCGTTGCGAGCCGGATTGACCGGCGAGCGCTTCGAGCGCAGCGGCCCGCACCATCGGCCAGCTATCGCGTCCCGCATGCTTGGTCAGCGCCTCGGCCGCGCTCGGCTCCTTTGCCAGCGCCTGGGCCGCCACCATTCGCACACGCGGGTATTGGTCGTGGTCCAAGGCTTCTAGCGCGCTCGCCACGCGTTGCGCCGCCTGACGTTCAGCGAGGGCTTCGAGCGCGCTTGCCCGCAACATCCAGCGCTCGTCTTCGCGCGCGAGCTTCGTCAACCAGCCATCGAGCTCGGGCGATGCGGGCAGCGAGCGCAAGGCTGCCACCCAGCGCCATCGATCTTCGAACGATTCCGCCTTGGGCGCTCCGGCGTCGGCGAGCTCGCCCGCGAGCGCACGAGCGGTTGGCGGATGGTCCAGGCGCGAGAGCGCGACCGCCAGCGCTGCGCGTTCCGTCGGGCTCGCGGCTTCGGTCGCGCAAAACGCCCGAATCAGAGCCGTCATCTCGTCACCGCCGCTCTGCACTGCAACCGAGATCGCTTCGTGGAGCGCACGTCGCTTCAGACCTTCACCGCGCAGCGCTTCGAGCAACACGGCGATCGCCTCGCGAGGTGCATGCCTGGCGAGGGCGAGCGCAGCGGAATCACCTGCAGCATCGGCTTGTGCGATTCGGGGCAAGAGAAGCGCGCGCGACGCTGGCCCCGCCACGACGAGCGCATCGAAGGCGCCCTTGCTCACCTCCGAATCGCTGTCCGAGGCTGCGACCGCCAGCAACTCGCGCGCCTCCGGCTGTTTCTCCGCAAACGCAGCCACGGCGTGCACGACTTGACGACGCGCCATCTCGGAGAGCTGCGGCCAGGCTGCGCGCAGCTTCGGCGCGATCTCGGCCCCAACCCGCGGCAGCAGCGAGGCGGCCCGACTTCCTTGTGCGCCGCCAGCGGCGAGATCTCGGAGCAGGCGATCGGTGCCGCCGCCGAAATCGAGCTCGGTGTACGCTTCTACTTCCGTGAGCGCGATGTCCGCGTGTTTGCGACCCGCTGTTGCCGCAAGCGGATCGACGACGACAGATATGCAGCCCCACGTCAGAGGCTGCTCCGGAACCACGAAGTAACGCTGCCCCTGCACAGTCGCATCCGGCAATTGCACGTGCACTTGGGCGCCCGCGTCACCGATGAGCCAGAGCCCGCGAGGCGCCGATGCCACAGCGCCTGGAGGAAGCGTTTGCGGCAAGAGCGTGAGCCCGAGCGTGCGGATCGGGTAGCCGCCGGCATCGACGTGGAAAGTCACGAACTCCCCGCCCGCACCCGCATTCCAGTAGGTCGTGGGGTTTCGATCGGTGAGCGCGCTCGTGGGTGAGGCGGTCGCGGCCGGGCCCGAATTCGAGGCCGCGGTGGCGAACAGGGCCTGCAACAGCGGCGCCCCCGTGGGTCCAGGCGATTCGCTCTTCGCCGCGAGCTCCACGGCCGGCGTCTTGCTCGCCGGAACGAAGCTCGACGGTGCAGGACGAAGCTGCAGTGAGCTCGGGTCCAAGACGCGCGGGTGGAGCAGCGTGCGCGGCTGCCCGCAGAGGCGAATGCGCTCGTCGATCTCGCCGACGAAGACCTCCGTGCGGTCGCCAGCGGCGGCTCTGATTTCGAGCACAGATGCGGTGCGCTCGCCCGGATCGCCGCGTAGGTCGAGGGCGCCCGCCCAGATCATCGACGGCTGCCCAGCGGTGTTGCGGCCCAGCAACGCAGCGGTCTCTCGGTTGCCCACCCCGTGCACGCGCAGCACCGCCACGGCGACTCCGCCCGGGAGCGCGAGGCGGGTCAGCTCCGCGCGCTCCGGCTCGGCCACGGGCAGAGGCCAGTGCCCGCGTTCCATTTCGAGCACGGTCCCCTCTGGCGAGACCCGGACCACGACTGCGATCTCGCGCGCAGGCCGGCCCAGCCCGACGGGCTGCCGGAAGGCAAAGCCCTCGGCTCTGACGCTCGACCCCACGAAGACGAGCGCGCAGGCCAAGACCAGGGCGCAGGCGGGTCTCGATGGCACGGTGCCGACTCTACGGCAGTCGCGCAGAACGAGCGAGCAGGGCCTTGTCACGAGGGGCTCGCGGCACAATAGATCCCGTGGAATGGCCGCTACCCAGGGTTGACCCCACGTCCAAGGTTGGATATGGTGTCGTACTCCTGCCTACCGAGGCGGCGTGCGTAGTCAGCTTGACACGCAACGCCGCGGTTCCTGAAAAAATGGCCAGGTCCAGGCAACAATTGGGCCTGCCCGTGCGTATGTAGCAGTTGAAGGTGCTTGGCGTGAGCCGCTGGTGCTGGCTGGCCCCCACTAACACCTTAGAGTGACTAGTTTGTTGTGGTGCGTTGAAAAGTTTTCGATCCCAGCACCCTGAGGAAATTCCCATGCCTGCCGTGAAGTTGGCCAAATCTGCCCCGGTTTCGAAGACTCCAACACGGAAGCTCGTGAAGCGCCGCGTCGGCACGAAACCTGCAGTCAGAATCGCTCAGGTCGGATTGGTTCCGAGCACCGCCACCCGGCGGTCCAGCGCGCGCGAGCCTCAGCCACAGCTGCAAGGTGCCAAGCGCAAAGGGCAATCGGGCGCGGTCGAGCAAAAGGCCGAAATCATGACCAAGCACGCAGCACCGCAAACCCACAGCGATACGCAGCCTCCGATGCACGACAATTCGGTCGCGGACGGGGAACGCGTGGCACACGATGACACGGAAACCGTGCTTCGCGTGCTCGATCGCGACACGGGCGGGGACAGCACGCTCTCCAAGTACTTCCGCGAGATGGCGCAACATCGCGTCCTCACGCCGAAGGAAGAGGTCGAGGCCGCACGCGAAGTCGAGCGGCTCGAGATCGGCTACTGGCAGGCGCTCTTCTCGTACATTCCGGCGTTCGAGACCGTGGCGTCGGTCGTCGAGCGGAGCTTGACCGACGAGCAGGTCATGCCTGCCGACGCTGCGCTGCTGCGCAAGCGGGCGCGTGCGGCCAAGCGGGGCAAGTTGCCGCCGGCGCACCAGAGCCGCTGGGACAAGCTTGCCCATGAGCTCGCAGCCAAGCTGCGCGTGCTCGACAGCGATCGCTTGTACGTGAGCGAGGCCTACCAGGCGGTTCACCGCTTGGCGGGCATGTACTCGGCTGAGCGCGACATCGAAGGCGACGAGGTCCGCATCACGTCGGCTTTCAAGCGTTACCTCGCGTCCGTGGAGAAGGCGCGGCAGGCGCAGAGCGACTCCAAGAACCGCTTCGTGGCCGCCAACCTGCGGTTGGTGGTCTCGATCGCACGCCGTTACAACCGCGGCCGCTTGCCGCTCATCGATCTGATTCAAGAAGGCAACATCGGCCTGATGAAGGCGGTGGAGCGCTTCGATCACACACGCGGGTACCGCTTCAGCACTTACGCCTCGTGGTGGATCCGGCACGCGATCAGCCGCGCGCTCGCGGACAAGGGTCGGGCCGTGCGCATTCCCGTGCACATGCTCGACACGTACAACCGCGTGGCGCGCGCGACTCAAGCGATCGCGACCCGCACCGGCGAGCAGCCGACGCCTGCGCAGCTCGAGGAAGAGACCGGTATCGCCGCGGACAAGCTGGAGAAGATCCGCGGTTACTGGGCCGAGACTCCGTTCTCGCTCGACCGTCCGGTCAACGACGAGGACGGGCGCAAGTTCATCGACTTCCTGGAAGAAGAGAACACGCCCGATCCGTACGAAGAGCTGGTGAGCAACAGCTGGACCGACGAGGTGCAGCGTTTGCTGCAGACTCTGACGCCGATGGAGGCGCGCATCCTTCGCTGGCGCTTCGGCCTCGACGACGAGGACGAGCTCACGCTCAAGGAGATCGGCGACAAGTACAATCTGTCGCGTGAGCGCATCCGGCAGCTCCAAGAGCAAGCTCTTGGCAAGATCCGGCGCCAGATCAGGGACTGAGGGCCGACGTCGCCGGCCTCCGCGGTGGGGCGGGGAGGGCGCGTGCCCTCCCCGGTCACGGATGTGGGGTTGGCGATGAAGGGCGTTCGGGTGCCCACAGGTGCAACGCGATGTTCGTGGCGACCTGATCGGTCAGCTCACGAGCGGCCGCGTGCTTTCCGTGGACTCCGTTGCACAGGACACTGAATGCGAGCACTCGCTCCGGCGCGCGGCCGAGCACGTAGCCGGAGAGGGCGATCACATCGTCGAGCGTTCCGGTCTTCGCGCGAACGATGCGCGGTGCCGGCAGCTGCTTCATGCGGCGGACCAGCGTTCCGTCCACACCCGCGACGGCGAGCTGCGCCACGAACTCCGGGCGCACCGACGGATCCCCGTACATCGCGGCCAAGAGCTTTGTGAGCTGGCCGGCGCTGACGCGGCCGCCGCCGAACAAGCCCGAGCCATTCACCATGCGCATGCCTTGCGGTGGTACGCCCAGGCGCTTCATCGCCGACAGCGCTGCGGATGCGCCGTGGCTGCTTCGACCGGGGACCCCCACGCGCTCAGCGCCCAGGACCTTGAGCAGGGTCTCGGCCACGAAGTTGTCGCTCTGCTTGCCGAGGGCGCCGAGCATCTGAGCGAGCGGCGGCGACTGGTGCGAGGCGAGCAAGGCCGTCCCTTTGGGCATGGTCGCGAGGCGGACCCGGCGAGGCACTTGGATGCGCATGGCGCGCAGCGCCTCGACCAGGGCATAGCCCGCATAGTGGAGCGGCGACTCGACTCGCCGTTCGTAGCTCACGCCGGCGATGCCGAGCGGCACGCTGCCCGACAGGTGCAGCACCAGCTTGTCTGCCTTTTGGCTCTGGACCGCGATCACGTTCGGTGCACCACCAGGGCTGGTGGTGATGGCATTGCTCAGCGTGAAGTGGCCCTCCGCGTCGACCCATGCGGATGCCGGGGCGCCCGCAATCGGACCGGGATTCACGCGCAGGGTGAAGGCGTTCTCGTTCACGGATACCGCTGCGATCGCCGCGCGGAACGGCGAGACCTCGTTGGGCTGTTCTTCGAAGCCCGGGGCCAAGAGCTGATCGTCGAAGTACGAGCCATCGACGACGACCTCGTCGACCTTCTGCACGCCGCGGGCGACGAGCTGCTGCGCGAGCACCACGAGATCGGCATCGGTGAGCGTCGGATCGCCGTAGCCCTTGAAGTACAGCCCCGACACCACCGCATCGCCTTGCACCTGGCCGTATAGGCCCGTGAGCATGTGGAAGTCGGGACCGAGCTCGAGCAGCGTCGCGGCCGCGGTGACCAGCTTCATGTTCGAGGCGGGGTTGAGGGGAGCGGTGGCGTTGAGCGAAAAGACCGAACGTCCCGAACGGGCGTCGACCACCGAGATGCCCACCTGCTCTCCGAGGTCCGCGCGCTCGATCGCCGCGCGCAGGTGCTCCTTGAGCCCGATCTCGGTGGACAGGTCGGTGAGCGTGCCGGGCTGTGCGTGACCAGCGAGCACGCCGAGCAAGCTCGCGAGCACGAGCAGCGCGCCGGCCTGTGCACGGGCGACCGGCAGTCCAGTGTTCCGCTTGATCGAGGGCATGCGTTAGCCTGCGCGCGAGCATGCCTCTTAGCCTCACGCCGACGGCCTTGCAACGGATGTCCCGGGCCGGTCCGTTTTCCGGGTGCATGCTGTTCTGGCTGCTCTGCGCGTGCTCGGGTGGAGCGGCAACGGAGCACGGCGACGGACCGCTCGTCGTGTTGTTGCCGCGAGAGGCGCTGGAGATCGATCCGCGGTTCAGCGGTGACCCATACGGTCACAAAGTGTCGCGACTGCTGTTCGCGTCGCTGGTGACCATCGATCCGCAGACGCTCGAGGTCGTGCCCGATCTCGCCGAGGAAGTCGTGATCGAATCGCCCACGCGGTATCGGGCGAAGCTCCGCTCGGGCCTGCGCTTCAGCGACGGTACGGCGCTCGATGCCGATGACGTGGCCGCGACCTTTCGCAGCGTGGTGGACCCGGGCTTCGGCAGTCGCTACGCGAGCACCTATTCGCAGATCGAGCGGGTCGAGGTGGTGAGCCCGCTCGAGGTCGTGTTCCATCTGCGCGGGCCGCACGCGACGTTCCTGGCCGACCTCGAGCTCCCCGTGCTGCGCGCCGAGGACGAGCATCGTCATCTGGGTGCCCTCGGAGCCGCGGCGCCCGCCGGCGCAGGGCCTTACGTGCTCGCGAGCCGCTCGGCGTCCCAAATCGATCTCGTCGCCAACCCGCATTGGTACGGCGGCGCGGTGCGCTTTCCCGTTGTTCGCATGCTCGTGGTGCACGACGACAACACGCGTGCGTTGCGCCTGCTGGCGGGCGCGGGCGATCTGGCGATGAGCGCGGTTCCGCCCTTGCTCCTGCCGCTGTTCGAGCATGATCCGCGCTTCGTGGTTCGCAGCGCCCCCGGCGTCGGCACGACGTACATGGGCCTGAACCTGGAAGCGGCGGCGCTGCGCGACGTGCGCGTGCGGGAAGCGCTGGCATACGGCATCGACAGAGAGGCGTTGGTGCGGGCCAAGCTGTCCGGCCGCGCACGCTTGGCCAGCTCGTTCATCGTGCCCGGCCATTGGGCCCATGCCGCAGAGACGCCGCGCTACGGTTACGATCCCGCGCGCGCACGCGCCCTGCTGCGCGCGGCAGGGCGCGGCAGCGGCCGTTTGCATCTATCGCTGCGTTGCGGCAGCGACCGCTTCCGACAATCGATCGCGCGGGCGATCGTGGCGATGCTCGCGGACGTCGGCATCGACGTCGAGCTGCGGCCGAGCGAAGTGGCGACGTTGATCGCCGACCTCAATCGCGGGCGCTTCGAGCTCACCATGCTCGAGGTTCCGGAGGTGGTCGAGCCCCACGTGCTGTCGTGGTTCTTCGGCGCCGACCACGTGCCAGGCAACGGGCGGGAAGGGGCGAACCGCTGGCGCTTTCGAAACACCGATTTCGACGCCGCGATCGAGCAGGGCCGCAGAAGTGTCGAGCGACCGGCCCGCGTGCGCGCCTACGCCGACGCGCAGCGCATCCTCGCCGAGCAATTGCCGGTGATTCCGCTGTGGCACGAAGACGTGGTCGCGGTGGAGAATGGCCGGGCGCGCGCCTTCGCAGTGCCCCGTTTGGGACGTTTCGGTCCACTGGCGCGTTGAAGAACCGGGCCTCGGTGGACCGGTGGGGTTTGAGGTGTAGACTGCGCCCCATGCCGCGCCCTGAGCCCGCGACCACCCGCATCGGCAGCGTCCGTGCACGGAGCGTGCGATGAACGGCGCGTCGACGCTCGGTCTGCTGCTCGGCACGGCCGCCACGATTGCCGCGGTCCACACCGCGGTCGGCGTCGATCACACGTTGCCGTTCATCGCGCTCGGACGGGCGAAGAGCTGGTCGATGCGCAAGCTGCTCGTGATCACGGCCTTGTGCGGCGTTGGGCACGTCCTGTCGTCAGTCGTGCTCGGGATGCTCGGAATCGCACTGGGCATCGGTCTGACGCGTCTGCAGTGGCTCGAGACCACGCGCGGCTCGCTATCGGCGTGGCTGCTGATCGGCTTTGGCGCCTTCTTCGTCGTGCGTGGTTTGTGGCGCTCGCAGCGAGCGGACGCGCACAGCCATGCCCATGCGCATGCGGACGGCATCGTGCACGTCCACCACCACGGTCACGTAGGCGCGGAGCACCGGCACCCGCACGCGGAGCCGGACAAGAACGCGGTCACCGTGTGGACCCTGTTCATCGTGTTCGCGTTCGGGCCGTGTGAGCCGCTCATCCCGTTGCTGATGGCGCCGGCCGCGCTCCATCGCTGGAGCTGGGTCGCGATCGTCGCGCTCGTGTTCGGCGCGATCACCATCGCCGTGATGGTCGTCCTGGTGGCCTTGGGACATTTAGGGCTCTCTCGGCTCCGAATGGGTCAGCTCGAGCGCCACGCCGAGCTCTTGGCTGGGCTGGCCATCGCCGGCAGCGGTGTCGTGATTCAAGCGCTCGGCGTGTGACACGGCGATGCTTCTGCGCGACCCGGTGCATGGCCTGCTGGCCTTCGACGGACCGGCCGGTCGGGTGGTCGAGCGCCTGCTCGCCACGCGCGAGGTGCAACGCCTGCGCAACGTTCGGCAGCTCGGGCTGACGTCGCTGGTGTTTCCGGGGGCGGAGCACTCGCGCTTCACGCATTCGCTCGGCGCGACGCACGTGATGGTGAGGATGCTCGCGCGCATGCGCGCCATCGAAGGCGCCCTCCCGGCCGAGCAGCGCGTCGACGCCGAGGCAGAGGCCGACGTGATCGCCGCGGCGTTGCTCCACGACTTGGGCCACGGGCCGTTCTCACACCTGTTCGAGGAAGTCGTGCCGCACGCGAGGCGGCACGAGGCCTGGACCGTGGACATCGTGCTCGATCCTGCGACCGACGTGCATCGCGCGCTGGCCGGCTGGAGCGCGCAGATGCCCGAGCGCGTGGCCGCGCTGATCGAAGGGCACCATCGGCTCGGTTACCTCGGGCGCTGCATCAGCGGGACGCTCGATGCCGACCGCTGTGACTACTTGCTGCGCGACAGTCACATGACCGGCGTCGGTTATGGCGTCTACGATCTCGACTGGCTGCTGCAGGCGTTCGCGTTCGGAGCGCTGCCTGGCGACGCCGGCTGGGTGCTCGCGATCGAAGGTCGCAAGGGGCTTCCGCCGATCGAGGGATTCTTCCTCTCGCGGCAATTCATGTACCAGCAAGTTTATCACCACAAGGCGACGCGCGCGGCGGAGGCGCTGATCCGCGCGATCTTCATCCGAGCCGCAGAGCTGATTCGCGACGGGTCCGCCGACCTGCAGATTCCTGCCGCGCTGCGACGCGCCGCGGTCGGAGACACGGTGCCGCTCGGCGACTACTTGGCGCTCGACGACGTGCAACTGCTGAGCGCTTTTCAAGCCTGGCAGCACGGCTCGGACCGCACCTTGGCTGATCTCACGGGCTGCCTTGCGCGCCGCGATTTACCAAAGACGCTTCCCCTGCGTCCCGAGAGCACCCCCGAGGCGCGTGCCGAGGCGCTGCGACGCGTTTCCGAGGTGGCGCAGCGGCACGGGCTGCGGCCCGACCTGACGGTCCGCCTGGACACGCCCTACGATGTGCCCTACGAGGAGCCGGACGTGCTCTCGCCCGAGGGGCTGTGGGTGCTGATCCGGCACCAGCCGATACGGCGGTTGGGAGGCTGCTCCTTTCTGCTGGGCCAGCTGCGCAATCAGCGGATCGAACGACCCCGCTTGATTTTTCCCGCCTCGCTGAGGGACGAGGCCCTTGCGGTTCTCGAAGGTGTGATAGACTGACAAGCTTTCATTCGGGGCGCCGTGGATTCGTCGGGTTGCGAAGCGGGGAAGGACCAGTCCATAACTGGTCAACGGGGAAGCGGGGGAGCTCGAGCGCCGATGGCCAAGGTCTTGGTGGTCGATGACCAGCGCAACATGCGCAGCACGTTGTCGCTCATGCTGCGCGACGCTGGCTACGAGGTGAACGAGGCGCAAGACGGCGATCACGCCTGTGACATGGTGGTCGCCGATTCGTTCGACCTCGTGCTGACCGACCTCAAGATGGGCGTGACCGACGGCATCCAGGTTCTGCGCCGCGCCAAGGAGGCCTCGCCCCTCACCGAGGTCATCGTGATGACCGCCTACGGGACGATCGAGAGCGCGGTCGAGGCCATTCGGTTGGGCGCCAACGACTACATCCAGAAGCCGTTCACCGAGCAGGAGCTGCTGGTCAAGGTGCAGAAGGCGCTCGAGTGGCGGCGCCTCTCCGGCGAGGTCAACCTGGTCGCGGCCGAGCGCAGGGACCGCTACGGCTGCGAGAACATCATCGGTCGGTCAGCCCCGATCCGGGAGGTGCTCGGCCGCATCATCCGGATCGCGCCCACGGATGCGACGGTGCTGATCACCGGCGAAAGCGGCACGGGCAAAGAGCTGGTCGCGAAGGCCATTCACGCCAACAGCAAGCGCGCAGACCGGCCGTTCGTGACGGTGAGCTGCGCTGCGATCAGCGAGACGCTGCTCGAGAGTGAGCTCTTCGGCCACGCGCGCGGCGCGTTCACCGGCGCGGTCAGCACGCGTCGCGGTCTGTTCGAAGAGGCCGACGGTGGCACGTTCTTCTTCGACGAGATCGCCGAGACCTCGCCCTCGTTCCAGGCCAAGCTGCTGCGCGCGATCCAGGAGGGCGAGATTAGGCGCCTCGGCGACAGTCGCATCCTCCACATCGACACGCGCATCATCGCTGCGACCAACCAAGACCTGCAGCTCGCGATCCAAGAGAAGCGCTTCCGGCAGGACCTCTACTACAGGTTGAATGTCGCGCGCTTCATGTTGCCGCCGCTGCGAGAGCGTCGCGAGGACATCCCGCTGCTCGTGCAGCATTTCTTGGAGAAGTATTGCAAGAAAATGAGCCGGAAGGTTGAGCTCGAGCCGTCGCTGCTGAGCGACATGATGGACTACGCGTTCGCCGGGAACATCCGAGAGCTGGAGAACATGATCGAGCAGGGCGTCGCCTTGGCACACGACGGCGTCATGCGGCGTGAAGACGTAATGGTGGGGGACCAGCCGCCAGCCGCGATCAAGCTGCCGGCGCGCCCCATGCAGGACGTGATCGACGAGGCCGAGGCCAGCGCGATCCAGGCGGCGCTCCGCCAAGTCGACGGGAACAAGGAGCGCGCAGCCGAGATGCTCGGGCTGAGCCCGACGACGCTGTGGCGCAAGATGAAGCGCCTCAACATCGACGTCTCGCGCGCGAGTTAGTCCCTCGCATGTGTGTGGGGTTGCGTGTAAGCTCCCCGGGCCGTGGCGACCTCTGCGAGATGGACGCGGGACCTGCTTTGCGGCGCGGTTGTGGCGATGCAGCTCCTGTGTGCGTGCGATCGCGCGCACGCGACCGAAGCGCGCAAGAAGATCCGCTACCAACACCAGAAGCGCGTGGCTGCGATCATCGACGAGGATCTGGCCCGCCATACGCAGGGGCTGCGCCATTCGGCCGATCGGGTGGCGGCCGGATTCGTGAAGGTGCAGGGCGAGCAACAGGAGCGCGAGATGCGCCAAGTGCTCAAGCTGCTGCGCAGCCCGAAGAAGGGCGTCCAGGAGCTGGTGATCTCTCCGCTGAGCTTCATCGCAGCGGTCGGCGTCGATGGCGTGGTGATCGCACGCGACAGCGAGCCCGACCACATGCGCGGGATGAACCTCGCCACGCTGTTTCCGACCGTGAAAGACGCCCTTGCAGGCAAAGAGGGCTACGCGATCGGACAATTCGCGAGCCTCGAGCCCGGCGGCAAGCCTTCGGTGACCATCATCATGGCCGCGCCCTCGCACTATGGCGGACAGATCGTGGGCGCGCTCGCGTTGGGTATTCCGCTCTGGCGCCTCGAGCAGCGTCTCAGCAAGCAGCTTCAGATGGAGGAAGGTGGCAAGAAGCCGGGCACCGTGATCTGGGCGTACCTGTATCGCGGCGAGGACGTGTTCTCGCACGGCACGCCGCGCGACCTCGACAACATCGTGCCCGATGCCAAGGCGCGGGCGGCAGGGCTCGGCAAGAGCCCCGGCGGGTTCACGGGCGAGGTCGCACAATACGGGTACTGGTATGGCTACGGCGTGCGCCCGCTGCGCATGCTGGACGATCGCAGCGGGACGGTGATCTTCCGCATGGACCCGCGGTAGCAGGCACGGTCGAGCGATGCGTCGCATCAGCCTGAAGGCCTGTGTGTGCGGGCTCCTCGCAGCCGCGACGGCGGCCGCGGGATATTTCGCTTGGGCGCGCCACAAGGTCGTGTTCGACGACGCGTACATCACCTATCGCTACGCGCAGAACATGCTCGCGGGACACGGCCCGATCTACAACCTGGGCGAGCACGTCGAGGGCTACACCAACTTCGCGTGGATGTTGCTCGTGGCCGCGGGCATGCGGCTCGGCGCCGACCCCCTCGAGGTGAGCCGATCGTTGGGCCTGTTCAGCCACTGCGCGATGCTCTTCGGCGTGGCCTTCGCTGGGGCTTGGCTCCTGCTCCAACAAGGATACTCGCGGCTGTTGGTCGCGCTTCCATTGCTGGCGCTGCTCGTCGTTCCGCAGGCGTTCGCCGCCATGGCCGGCAGCGGGCTCGAGACCTCGTTCGTGGCCGCGCTTCTCGCGATGGCCGGCGTCTTGCTGCTCTACGCCGACTTCTCGCGCTGGCAGTCGCGCGCGGCGCTTTCGCTTTTGCTCTGCGTGGCCGTGCTCACGCGGATGGACTGCATGATCTCCGTCGCCGCTGCGATCGCGGCGCTGAGCGTGAGCGAGCTCGCAGCGCGCACACCTTGGCAGCGCGCGTGGCGTCCCGCGTTCTTCTTTGCCTTGCCGATCGGAGTCGTCGTGCTCATTTGGTCGGCCTGGCGCTATCACTTCTACGGCGACCTGCTTCCCAACACCTTCTATGCCAAGGCCGCGTCGATGTCGCATGCGGACGCCGGTCGCGCGTATCTGGTCGCGCTTGGACGCAGCTATCCACAAGTCTTGCCGTTCGCGGTGCTCTCGCTGATCGGCCTCGGCAGCCCGCATCCGGGCGCGCGACGCGCGGCGTGGTTCGCGAACCTCACCTTCGCCGCGGAGCTCGCTTACACGGTGAGAGTGGGCGGCGACTTCATGGAGTACCGCTTTGCGTGGCACCAATACGGCCTGCTGGTGCTCGCCGCATTGATCGGGCTCGCTGCCACTTCGGCGCGGAGCCTGCTCTCGGGCCTGGCAGTGGCGATGACCGCGCTCGCGGTGTCGAACCAGCCGGTCCAGATCGAGAACGACTTCGGCATGCAGGGGCTCGACGAGATGGACGGCTTCGTGCACGTAGGCGAGCTCGTGGGGCGGCGTTTGGGCGCGACCCTGCCCAAGGACACGGTGGTCTCGACCACCCTCGCAGGGACTGTCGCCTACTACTCGAAGCTCACCGTGATCGACCAGTGGGGGCTCAACGACCGAGAAACCGCTCGGCAACCGTTCGTGCATTTCATCCGCGGCCACGTGAAGTGGGCGGCGTTGGGTTATCTCCGACAGCGCGGCGTGAATCTCTACATCGAGCACCCAGTCCTGTGCAGCTGCACGTCGCCTTGCCGCGAGAGACGAGCCAACGTGTTCGTACGCCTCGGCGGCGGGCAATGCTTGCGCACGTGGTACTTGACGCCAAAGCCCGAGCTCACGCGTCACGTGTGCTCGCATCCGGCCGACTTCGTGCTGAACCGCGTGGACTGCCCGAAGCCCGAGCCGAGTCCGTCCGAGGCCCAGGCTGCTCCCGCTCCAGGCGGTTAGGCAGGAAGGCGTCTCACCGCGTCGAGCCGCGCAAGACTCGCCGGCGGATCGAGCTCGAAGCGCCACGCTCCCTTGATCGTGGGCTCTGCGAGGGCTCTTCGCAGGGCCTCGAGAAACCGGCGGCGCGGCCACTCGCGCGCGCCAAAACGCGCCAGGTGATCGGTGTAGACCTGGCAATCGACGAAGTGAAAGCCCCAGTGGCTCAGGTTTCCGAGCAGGCAGACCGTGGCAACCTTGGAGGCATCCCGCGCGATCGCGAACATCGACTCTCCGCAGAAGCTGCGCCCGAGCGCGACGCCGTAGAGGCCACCGACCAGCTGTCCGTCCCTCCAGGCTTCGACGCTGTGCGCGAGGCCGAGCCGGTGCAAGGCGATGAAGCCGCTGGCGATGTCGTCGTTGATCCAAGTCCCGTCTTGCCCAGGGCGCTCGACCGCAGCGCACTGCTCGATCAGCCGCTCGAATGCCGTGTCGGTGCGAATCTCGTAGTCGCCTGCCCGGATGCGTTTGCGCAGCGACCGACCGATGTGGGTGCATTCGAAGCTGATCACGAAGCGCGGGTCCGGGCTGAACCAGAGCAGCGGCAAGCCCTCGTGAGGCCAGGGAAAGATGCCCTGCGAATAGGCGAGGATCAGGCGCTCGGGCGAGGTGTCGCCGCCCACGGCCACGAGCCCTTCGGGTGTCGCCCGCTCGGGGGGCGGGAAGGCGAGCTCCTTGGTCAGCATGTGGACCACGCGTGCACAGCATAGCACCGGCATGCCGGACGCTGCGGGCAGGGCACCTGTTCGGCCGGCGCGTGGCTCTGCTACTGTACGTCCAACTTCCAAAGCGCTTGCGAGGGGTCATGGTGAGACACACGGTGTTCCACGTTGCGGCGGCGACCGTCGCGCTGCTCGGCTGCAATGGCGGCAGCAAGCCGACGACCGGTCAAGCGGTGACTGCCGGTCTGACGCGCGAGCTCGACTTCCCACGCGGGATGTTGATCAACGATCCTCTGCCCGACACGACCGACGCGCGCGCGACGCTCTTGCCGCTCGGCCCGACGCCAGTCGTCGGACCTGGCGAGGGCAGCATCATGGCGCTCGAGGACGACGACCCCGACGAA
>JBIOJD010000039.1:0-16063 GCA_044450485.1 Polyangiales bacterium
AGCGCAGATCGCGCTGACGCTGCGCAGCTCACGCAATCGCCATGCCAGCGCTTGCAAGGGAGTGTTTCTCACGGCTCGCTGCGGTAGGCGCGGCTGTCGCGCAAGGCATCGCGCCTGTTGCGCAGCGCGTTGCTCGAACTGCCGCCGCTTCTAGACCGCCTTGCCAGCACGACACGCCTACTGACTCGGCAAGCGCGTCCTCGTCTTGCGGGTGGCACGGCAGTTGCAGACCGGGTCGCTTGCCCGCGCTGCTGCGGTGCAACCAAACCCAACGCCGTCACGCACGGCTCGATAGGAGCATGTCCATGTTCTCGTGCACGAAACCCTCATTCACGTCCTTGGTCGCCCTCGTTTGCATCGCCGCGGCCGGATGCGCCGCGCGCGTCGACACAGAGGAACAGGTGGCCGAGAGCGCATCCGCGCTCTCCGCCAAGAGCGTGCCCGCGGTTCCAGCAGCGCTGGCGGTGCCCACCGGCAACAAGCTTGCATTCTTCTGGGACGGCGAGGGCGTCCAGATCTATACCTGCAACGCGACCGCGAGCGGCGGCTACGCGTGGACCTTCAAGGCACCCGAAGCCAACCTGTTCGACAAGCACCATCGCGTGGTGGGCGCGCACTATGCAGGGCCGACCTGGGAGGCGCTCGACGGCAGCACGGTCGTGGGCTCGAAACTTGCGGCGTACACGGCGGACGCGACGGCCATTCCGTGGCTACTGCTCCAGGCGGTTTCGCACACCGGAGACGGGCGCATGAGCGAGGTGAGCTACGTCCAGCGTCTCAGCACCAATGGCGGTCTTGCGCCGGCCAGCGGCTGCGATGCCGATCACCTCGGCGCTGAAGCTGATGTTCCGTACACCGCTACCTACTATTTCTACGAGGCGGACGACGCCAAGGGACACTGTCACTGATCGATCGAACCGGTCGCTGCCGATGTGCATGGGGGAGGGCGTGTGCCCTCCCCGCTCGGCGGGCGGCCTGGTCCCACACGGGGCCTGTGCACGGATGAGTCGAGCGGTCGCTCCAAACGCGGAGCGGCCGCGTTCGAGCGTGGCGGAGGGGGCGTGAGCGACAGTAGCAACAAGCCGGCGGCGTCGCCGGATGATGTTTTCGAGGCGCTTCTCAAGCAGGCCGCGGCGGTTTCGGAGGTGACTGTCGCCGCGCGGCGCCAGAACTGGGCGGTTGGGGAGCGCCTGCTCGGCGGACGCTTCTGCTTGCTCTCCCGGCTGGGCGAGGGCGGGATGGGCGTCGTGTACGAGGCACACGACGACGCCCGCAAGGGCACGGTCGCCCTGAAGACGCTGACGCGCGCGGGGCCGGCGAGCGTCTACCGGCTCAAGAACGAGTTCCGCGTGATCGCGGACGTCGACCATCCGAACCTGGTGAAGCTCCACGAGCTGTTCGGTGAAGGCGACGCCTGGTTCTTCACCATGGATCTGGTTCGAGGGCAGCGCTTCGACCGCTGGGTGCGGCCCGAAGGCCTCCTCGAGGAGGGACGACTGCGCAGCGGGCTCGGGCAGCTCGTGCGCGCCATGGCTGCGATACACGCGCTCGGTAAGCTCCACCGCGATCTCAAACCGAGCAACGTGCTGGTCGACGAGAGCGGCCACGTGGTGGTGATCGACTTCGGGCTGGCGATCGATCCAGAGCCGGGCAGCGTTGGTCACACGCTGACCGAAGACGGGGTGAGCGGTACGCCCGGGTACATGGCGCCCGAGCAGGCCGCAGGTCGGCCAGCGACCGCGGCCAGCGATTTCTACGCGCTCGGGGCGATGCTCTACGAAGCGCTGAGCGGCCGGCTGCCGTTCGAGGGCCGCGTCGGCGAGCTGCTGGCACAGAAGCAGTCGGTCGACGCGCCGGGCGTGCTTGCGGTCGCTCCGAGTGCGCCGGCGTCGCTCGCTTCCCTATGCGATGCGCTGCTCGCGCGTGACCCGGCGCGCAGGCCCGACGCTGCGGGAATTCGTGCGCAGCTCGGCGTGACCGAGGAGCGCGCACTTCTCGCCCGGCCCTGTACAGAGGGCGAGCTCTTTTTCGGTCGCGAGGCGGAGCTCGAGGTGCTGCGCTCTGCCTACCGGGAGAGCCTGGCGGGGCGTGCGGTCGTACTGTTGGTCTCCGGCGAGTCGGGGATGGGCAAGAGCGTCCTGGTCCACCGCTTCTTGGCCGAGCTTCGTCGCGAAACCTGCGCCGCGATCGTGATTGGGCGCTGCTACGAGCGCGAGAGCGTTTCGTTCAAGGGGCTCGATGGTCTGGTCGACGATCTGAGCCGAGTGCTGCGCCGCATGGGTGACGACGCGGTCGCGGTCATGCCGAGGGATGCGTTCGCCCTTGCGCGCCTGTTTCCCGTGCTGGCACGCGTTCCGGCCGTGGAGCGCTCGCCACAGCGATCGATCGCCGACCCGCGCGAGCTTCGGCAGCGTGCCTACGCTGCATTCTCGGAGCTATTGGGACGGATTCGCGACCGGCAGCCGCTCGTGATGCACATCGACGATGCGCAGTGGCTGGATCGCGAGTCGGCCGCGTTCCTTCGCGCGCTGTTCGTCCAACACGAGCCGGTCGCCGGTCTCGTGATCCTGAGCCGGACGCGCGAAGGAGCCGACCGCCACGAGTTGTTGTCGGGCCTCGGCGAGGCCGCGCGCGCGAACGCCTCGTTCCAGGTGAGCTCGCTCGACGTTGGGCCCCTCGAGCGCGATGCCGCTCGCAATCTCGCGGAGCGCAGGCTCGGGACCGAGGCTGCTGCGCTCGCAGACGCGGTAGCGCACGAAGCACGTGGGATCCCGTTCTTCGTGTCGGAGCTTGCGCGCTATACGGCGAGGCGCGGCGGGCGCGGGACGCTCTCCCAGGTGTCGTTGTCGAGCGCGATCGAGGACCATCTGACCGAGCTGTCTTCCGAGAGTCGCCGCCTGCTCGAGCTGATCGCGCTTGCCGGCTGCCCGCTCGACATCGCGGTCGCGCTCGAGGCCGCAAGCGCCGAGCACGCCGATCTCGACGCGCTGCGCAGCGCGCACCTCGTGCGCCTCGGCAGCGGCGAGAGCATGAAGCAAGTCGAGTGCTACCACGACCGGATCCGCCAAGCCGTCGCCGAAGGCTTGGGTGAAGTGCCGCGCATGGTTCGCTACAGCTGGCTCACGCGCGCGCTCGAGTGCGCGAGCAACGCCGACGCCGAGCTGCTTGCCCGCTGTCTCGAGGGTGCGGGCAATTTGCTCGCGGCCGCGATGGCCTTCGAGCGCGCCGCCGATCGCGCAGCTGGGAGCGGAGCCTTCGATCGCGCGAGCTCGCTCTATGCGTGCGCTCTGCCGTTGGCGCAGACCGCTCCATCCGTACACCGCGGGCTCGGGCGCAAGCTCGCGGATGTGCTGATGCGCTTGGGGCGCGCGACCGAGGCCGCCACCGCGTACGAGCGCCTCGCGCTCGGAGCCGAACAGGAGGGCGAACGACTGTCCCTGCAGCACAAAGCGGCGGAAGCCTGGTTGGCCGTCGGCCACCTCGCGCAGGCCGAGGCTTCGTTCGCTGCGTTGTTTCGGGCTGCCGGTGCGTCGCTGCCTCGCGGTGGGCGCGGCTCGCGGCTCGCCGTTCTCGCGGTTAACCTGGGTCGGCGCGCGGTTGCGGTCATCGCGTCGGGTCATCGCCACACCCAGCCCGCGCGGTCGCTCGGTTGCTGCGAGCTCGCGCGCTCGGCGTTGACCGCGCCGTTTAGCTTCTTGCCAGAGCAGGCTGATGCGATCGCGTCGCGTTACCTACAGGACGCGCTCGACTCAGGTGATCCCCGTCACCAGATGCAGGCACTGGGCCATCGTGCGTGCGTCGAGGCGCAGGCGCGCGGTGCGAGCGCCGCCGCCAGCGTCGCTGTCCGGTTGAGTGAGGCCGAGCGGATCGCGCACAGGTTGTCGGATCCGGCAGCGATGGCCTTCGTGCATTTGCAGCGAGGGATCTGTGAGGTCTATCGACTCGAGCCCGCCACGGCCCGTGCCAGCTTCACGCGCGCTCGCGCAGCTCTCGACCACGCCGCCGGCGGGCCTTCGGTTGCGACCGCGCTCCTGATCCACGATCAGCGTGCGGCCCACGATTGCGGCGACTTGGCCGACCTCGCGCGTACCACGCCGATCGCCGTTCAGGAGGCATACGCCCGTGACAACCCGTGGCTTGCGGCGATGCTGACCGCATCGGGGATCGGAGCGTGGCTCAGGGGCGACGATGCGGGCGGGGCGCGAGAGGCGCTCGCGGCGGCACACGCGCGCGCGGCCGCTCGGTCGAGGCTCGAGTGGCTCGATCTCTTCTTGCTGCTTGCCGAGGCCCAAGTCGGCGCGTATGCAGGCGACTGCGCCGCCGTGGCCGGCGCGTTCGAGGCCCACTGGCCGGCGCTCGCCAGCTCAGCGCTCCTCGCAGGCTCGAGCTATGCGCGGGGCCTGGCATTGGCTCAGCGCGCCGCGCTTGCATTGGGCGCCGCATGCGCGGCGCGGGACAGCGAGGCCGAACGCTCAGCGCACCTCGAGCGCGCGGCAACGGCAAGCAGGGCACTGCGCAAGCTCGACGCAGCCACCGCCGTCCAAGTCGATGCCGGCCTCGCGCTCGCCCGCGGCGACCGGGACCGAGCCATCGCCATGCTGCGCGCGTGCGTCGCAGCCGGGCGCAACGGCGAGCTGCGCATGCGGACGGCGGCCCTGCGCAGACGCCTCGGACAGCTGATTGGCCAAGACGAGGGCAAGGCTCTGCTCGCCGCGAGCCAGGCGTTCATGAACGCGCAGGACGTCGCGAATCACGATGCGATGGCAGAGATGCTTTGCCCCGGCCTGAGGGCGTGAACGGGCTCTTCGACGTCCGACGCGCCGCGCTCCGCCATCGGGAGCGAGCTGTTGCGGTTGATCCGGGCGCGGATCACGTCGAGCAGCCGAACGCGGTCGAACGGCTTGGTCACGTAATCATTGGCTCCTAGCGCGAGCGCGCGATCGATGTCCGATCGTTCCGCGCGTCCGGACACGACGACGACCGGGATTGCTCCGGTGACCGGTCCTTGCCGCAGGCGCGTGAGGGCATCGAAGCCGTCGACGCTACGCAAGGACAGGTCGCACAGCACGAGGTCGGGCGCGCGTTCGATCGCGAGTCGCACGCCCGCCTCGGCGTCGGCCGCGCAAAGACCGTCGAAGCCCTCCGCTTCGAGCAGATCGAGCAAGTTCCCTCGAAGCTCAGCGTCGTCTTCGATGACCAAGATCGTGCTCATGACACCCTCCAGGCGCGGACTTCAATGGTCCGAGTGGTAGAGGGCGGTCTGCGGCTTTGTGACGCTCCCTCGATTCACCGCGCCCACCGAACCGAGTGGGTGCGGCGGAGTCCGCCTTTTTACGGGCGGACTCCGCCGGGGTGGTGTCAGTGGAGGCTGTCGCTTGAAGCCCTTGCGAGCTTCACTCGACGAGGAGAAATCTCGTGGCCGCTGAGCGCGCTCGACACGCATTCACGAGCCGGCTTCATCGCCTGCTCGAGCTCGTTCGCGTGTGGCTGGTTGCGCGTCATGGTGTGCTTGCTGCGACCGGAGATGATTGTGCGCGCATGAGCGACGCGAGCAAGTTAATTCGTCGAGAAAAATGCGTTCTTTCTGCGCATGATTCGCACAGCGCGCATGCGGTTTCAGCGCCGTTACTGCGTCCGTTCACGACCGTCACCTACCGACAGTGAAATGGCTCACAACCATGTGTGTCGAAGGGTGACAGTTGCGCCGGGGCACGGGGCCTGTTGATTGCGAGCGGGCGCTCATCCATGATCGATTTTCGTTTGCAGCCCGAGGAGTTGCATGGGCTGTTTCCCGAGCGCTCATGAGATCGGCCCCCGCCCTCGTACCCCCGCGTCTTCTCTGCCGCCTGTGCTGTCCCTTGCTTGCACTGGCCGGCACGCTCGGGGGGTGCAGCGCCAGCAAGTTCGCAGCGGATACCACCGCTGGCTTCCTTTCTGACGCCTCGCCGGCCGCGCGCGCGTATTTCGACTACGAGACGGCCGGCTACGGCGCGGCGAACGGCCTGCTCCAGCTCGAGGGCTTGCACCACGTGAGCCCGAACAACGAGCGGCTGACCCTGCTGCTCGCGCAGGCCTACGTGGCTTATGCCTTCGGCTGGGTCATGGATCGTCAGGAGCAGGAACAGTTCGCCGGTCGATACGAGCAGGCCGACCACGAGAAGCAGCGGGCGTTTCTGATGTACCAGCGCGCGCACGATCTCACCTTGCGCTTGCTGCGCGCCCGCGACCCCGAGATCGATCCATTCTTGTTCGGCGATCCGGACAAGCTCGCGGCGCGATTGCGAGAGCGCTTCAATCGCCGCGACCGCGACGTCGAGCTCGTGTTCTGGACCGCTCTGGCGTGGGGCTCGACCATCACCAACGCACCCTCGCTCGACGCGCTCGTCGATTTGCCTGCGGTCAAAGTGCTCGCGCTCCACAGCGTCGCGCTCGACGAGGGGTACGAAGGCGCGGGCGCGCTCGCGCTGCTCGGCGGTTTCGAATCGTCGTATCCGCAGCAGCTCGGCGGAAACTGGGCCAAGGGCAGAGCCTACTTCGAGCGCGCGCTGCGGCTCTCGCGGCGCCACAATCACATGCACCACATCAATTTTGCGCGCACCTATGCGGTCAACGCGCAAGACAAGCCGCTGTTCGTGGCACTGCTCAAAGAAGTGCTCGAAGCGGGCGATCAGGGCAACGAGAACCGGCTCAGCAACAAAGTCGCCCGCCGCCGCGCCGAACGCTACCTCTCCCACATCGACGACTACTTTGAGTAGTCTCGCTCGATTTGGCGGAGGCGCTCGAGGGCTACGGCGCTGAGGGCAGCCTGTAGGTTGTAGGACGGCACGAAGCCCGGCATCGGCAGCGCCGTGACGGCGTCGCAGCGCGCGAGCACCGAGGGCTCGATGCCGAGGCGCTCGTTGCCCACGAGCAGGACCACGGGTCCGCGCAGGTCGACCTGCCACGGAGGAAGATCGCCCGTGTCTTCGAGCGCGATCAGGCGGTGGCCCGCGCGCCGTGCCAGCTCGAGCGTTCGCTCTGTCGTCTCGAACAGCAACGGCAGGATTTCGTCCGCGCCCATGCTCACGTGTCCGATGCGGCCGCGCTGCTCGTGGTTGAAATTCCCGTCCACGACCACGCCGTCGGCCCCCGACACCTCGGCCGTGCGCAGCGCGAAGCCGACGTTGCTCGCATAGCGCGCCCGGTGCAGCAGCCACACCGCGCCTCCGCGCGCGAGCAGACCCGGCAGGTCACAGCGAGGATCGGGCCCGACCATCGCCAGCGCGACTGCAGGCGAGGACCCGCGCGTGAGGCGCCGCAGGTCGCCCGCTCCGCCGAGCCACACGCGCGCACCGCGCGCTCGCGCCGCGTCGACCAACGCGCGCGTGGCCGTGCTCTGGTCTTCGCGGTCGACGAGCAGCACACGCACCGGGTCGCCCCGTTCCAGCGCCGCCGCGATCGCCTCGACCCCCGCGATTTGCTTGCGGCCCTGTTCCAAGGCGCGTCAGCTCCCGTCGGAGGAGAGCGCGCGCTCGACTGCGTACTGCAGCGCGTAGAGCGCTGCGAGCGCGATCAGCGGTGACAGATCGATCGAGCCAGTGAGCGGCGAGAGCACTCGGCGCACGGGCGCGTAGACCGGATCGAGCAACGGCTTGGTGAAGCTGCGCGGGAACTGGCTGGGGCTCATGCCGAAGCTGAGAACGGCGTCGGCCAAGATCAGCAGGCGCAGCGCGTTGAGCAGGTTTCGGAAGATCGGCACGGCGCCACCTTCAGTTACTCGGGGCGGAGCGGGAGCTTTGCTCCCCTCTCGTCGCAGAGCGACGATTCACCCCTCTCTTGGCTCGCAAGGCCGTCAACGCTGTTCCTCGTCGCGAGACTCTAGCGCAGAAGGTGTTAGTTCGGGCGGGGTTGCGCAATCCAGAAAAGCGGGAATATCGGTGGACTCTGGCACTTGGGTGGGTGATTGGGCGGAAACGGGGTACAGTCCTTGCCGAAGCCTCCAGCCAGGAGATCGGCCGTGCGAATGGGAATGGGAGAGCTGCTCGTCGTCCTCGTGATCTGCGTGCTGCTGTTCGGCGCGAAGAAGCTGCCCGATCTGGCGGACGGAATGGGCAAGGCCATTCGCAACTTCAAGCGCGGCCTCAATGAGCTCGAGGACGACGTGACCCCGCCGGCGAAGCAGGTCCCTCCGGCCTCGAGCGCGCCCGGCAAGCTTGAGACCGCGGCCGAGGCCCGTCCGGCCGAGCCCAAGAGCTGAGCGCGGCCGACCCCGAAGTCGCGCGACTTCCGAGGCTGCGTTCCGGTGGCAACGCGACGACATCCCTGGTGGATTCCGCCGTTTCTCGGCCGCGTGCCCGAAGCGCTCGGGGACGGGACGCTGCGCCTGCTCGGCGCGGTCGCGCTCGCATTGCTGTTCGAGGAGTACGACAACTCGATCCTGACGTCCGCGCTCAAGCACATCACGCGCGACCTCGGGGTCGCCGAGCACGAGCTGCCGCTCTACCTGGCCTTGATCCGCAGCGGCGCGCTGCCGGCGTTCGTGCTGATCCCGTTTGCCGATCGCATCGGCCGTAGGCCGGTGTTCATCGGCTCGGTGGTCGCGATGGGCTTCGTGACGTTCGCCACCGCGCTCTCCGCCACGCCGCTTCAGTTCGTGCTGCTACAAGCGCTTGCGCGCACTTCGTTCATCGCTTGCTCGGCGGTGGCGTTCGTGATCGTGACCGAAGAGCTGCCGGCGGATCACCGGGGCTGGGGCATCGGCATGCTCGCGGCGCTCGGCGCGGTCGGCAACGGCCTCGGGGCCGCCGTGTTCTCGCAAATCGACAGGCTGCCGTTCGGCTGGCGCGCGCTGTACGCGCTCGGCGCCGCGCCGGTGCTGCTGCTGCCGTTCTTTCTACGCCGGGTGTCCGAGACGCGGCGCTTTGCCGACCACAGCGCCGACCATGCCCGGCGCGGCGCAGGCCCGGGTTTTCTCGGATCTGTGACGCAGCTCTTTGCAGATCGCCCTCTGCGCGCATTGGGCGTGGCCGCTGCAGGCTTCCTAGCTTCGATTGCGACCTTTCCGAGCGCTCAGTTCACCGGCTATTTCACGCAGGTCAAGCTCGGCTGGGCACCGCATCAGTACACGTGGATGGTGATCGCGGGCGGCGCGGTCGGCATCATCGGCAACATCGTGGCCGGAAGGCTCGGTGACGGGATCGGCCGCAGGGGCGTCGGTTGCGCGCTGTTCGCTTGCGTGCCGCTCGCCTCGTTCGGGTTCTATCGCGGGGGCTCCGGCACGATCGTCGTGGCCTGCTGGATTGCCATGGTGTTCTGCGCGATGGGCGGGCGCGTGATCCTGCGCGCGCTCGCGACCGAGCTGTTTCCGACCTCGCAGCGCGGGGCTGCGTCCGGGATGCTCTCGGTGCTCGACACCCTCGGCGCCGTGACCGGGCTGCTCGTGGTCTACATGCACGACTTGCGCGACGTGGATGAGCTCGCGACCGTGATTCCGGTCGTGTCGAGCGTGATCTGGCTGGCCGCGCTCGCGCTCCTCGCCCTGCCCGAGACCCGTCGCCTCGAGCTCGAGGAGATCGCGTAGCGATCCGCTACCTTGCTGAGATAGCGCCGAGCTTGCCGATCTTCAGCGTGACGCTGCGGGAGCCGCCGCTCGCCGTGACACCGATGGTGCTGTCGTCGATGCGCTCGAAGACGAGCGTGATGGTCTTGCCCGCGGGTGTGCGCAGCACGAACGAGCCCGACTGCGGCGCCGGGTCCGTCCAGCGCATCTGCACCTGGTTGATGTCGAGGTCCCACTTGCCGTTCTTGCCCTGCCAGCTGCGCGAGCCGTCGACCTCGAAGCCTTCGGTGATGCCCCCGGCGAGCGGCTTCTGCGTACGGTCGCCGCTGCCCATGCCCATGAGGCCGTCGGACAGTCTCGTCCAGGTCAGTTGGTGCATGACGTGGCGGCTCGGGTCCGCGAGCGTCCAGGTCACCGTGGCGTTGCCGGTGACCGAGACCTTGTCGTTGTGGAAGCCAGTCCAGGTGTGCTGGACGACCACGCCGTTCATCTCGTTCTTCTGCACCGTGATGGTGTGGGTGCCTTTGAACGTGTGCCCGTGGAACACGCAGTTGCCCGCCAGCGCGCCGTACTCGATGCTCAGCGTTGCGCCCTGCAGCGTCACCTGCGCGCACGGCAATTGCGATTGAACGTAGTCCCGCACCTGCTGCGCCGCTTGCTCGGCGGCCTGGCCGATGGTGAAGCTCGTGCTCAGCTCGAAGCTGGCCGAGGTCAGCGCGGCGGCCTGCGAATCGACCGAGGATTCCTCGAGCGCTTGCTGCGCCTCGGCGCTCGTGACGTTGTCAGCCTGGGGGCACCCGAAGAGCGCGCTGCTCGCGCACAGCAAGAGAGCGACACGAACCGTTCTACCCATGGCGGACGCCTCCTCGCACGAAACCGGGCGCCGCAACGCGGGGCGCTCGTCTGATTATAAACCGGACGCGCTGGGCTTGGTTGCGCGCGCGGGCACCTGCCCCGCCCACTCGAATTTCGGGTCCGATTGTGTATGCTGCCGACCCACACGCCTCGGAAGGAACCATGTCCACGCCTGCCCAACCGCTGTTCGATCTCACGTTGACAGAAGAGCAGGCCTTGATGCGCGAGACCGTGCGTCGCTTCGCGCAGGCAGAGATGCGCGCGCTCTCGCGCAAAGCCGACGAAGCGGGCGAGGCGCCGCCCGGCTTCTACGCCAAGAGCACCGAGCTCGGCTTCAACATGGTCGAGATTGCCGAAGAGCTCGGCGGCCTCGGCGCCACCCGCTCGCCGGTGAGCACGATGTTGATCGCCGAAGACCTCGCCTACGGTGACATGTCGCTCGCGATCGGGGCCATGAGCTCGCTCTCGTTCATCCACTCCGTGCTCGACTACGGCAGCGCGGCCCAGCGCAAGGCGCTGCTACCTCCGTTCACGCAGGATGGCTTTCGCGCTGCCAGCGTCGCGCTGATGGAGCCCGCGCTGCGCTTCGATCCGAGCAAGCTCGGCACCACCGCGCAGCGCAACGGCGACGGCTACCTGCTGCAGGGCGTCAAGACCATGGTGCCCCTCGCAAGCAGCGCCGAAGTCATGCTCGTGATTGCGCAAGAGCAGGGCGCGGGCCCTGCCGCGTTCGTGGTGCAGAAGGGACAGGCAGGGCTGACGGTGGAGCGGGAGCAATTCATGGGCTGCCGTCCGCTCGAGCTGTGCAAGGTCACGCTGCAGAACGTCCAGCTGCCCGCGAGCGCGAAGCTCGGTGAGGCTGAGACCCGCTTCGACCTGGTACTCTTTCTCGACCTGTCGCGCATCGGCATCGCCGCGCTGTCGCTCGGCGTCTGCCAGGCGGTGCTCGACTACGTCAAAGCGTATTGCAACGAGCGCGTCGCCTTCGGCGAGCCGATCACGCACCGCCAGGCGGTCGCGTTTCTCATCGCCGACATCGCGATCGAGCTCGACGGCATGCGCCTCCTGACCTATCGGGCCGCGGGTCGCGCCGAGCGCGGGCTCGAATTCCATCGCGAGGCGTATCTCGCGCGCGTGCAATGCGCGGAGAAGGGCATGAAGATCGGCACCGACGGCGTCCAGTTGTTGGGCGGCCACGGCTTCATCCGCGAGCACTTGGTCGAGCTCTGGTACCGCAACCTGCGCGCGATCTCCGTGCTCGAGGGCTGCGTCACGGTCTGAGCCGTTTCTCGAGCAGGAAGGATGAGCAGATGATCAACCTCGAGCTTTCCGAGCAGCACGCCGCGTCCGAGAAGATGATGCGCGAGGTGGCGAAGAACCTCTTCCGCCCCATCTCGCGCAAGTACGACGTGCAGGAGCACGCGGTGCCGGTCGAGCTCAAGCTGCTCGATCGCAGACCCCCGCCCGCGCCGGTCAAGCCGGCGGAGGCGAAGTCGAAGCCGGCGACCGCGGCGCCGCCTCCGGAGAAGAAGGAGCGCAAGAAGCCCGACACGGTCCAGAACGGCAGCAACATGGCCAGCGTCGTGTCGGTGATGCAGATGTGCTGGGGCGACGTGGGCTTGATGCTGTCGGTGCCGGGCGCGGGCCTGGGCAACGCCGCGATCGCCGCGGTCGCGACGGCCGAACAGAAGGAGCGTTTCGGCCGTGTGTATGCCGCGATGGCGATCACCGAGCCGGCGTCGGGCTCGGACTCGGGCTCGATCTCGACCACCGCGCGCCTCGAAGGCGACGAGTGGGTGCTGAACGGCGAAAAGATCTTCGTGACTGCGGGCGGGCGCTGCGATTCGGTCGTGGTCTGGGCCACGCTCGACAAGCACAAGGGCAAGGCTGCGATCAAATCGTTCGTGGTGCCCAAGGGCACGCCGGGCATGGAAGTGGTCAAGCTGGAGCACAAGCTCGGCATCCGCGCCTCGGACACGGCCACGATTCTGCTCACGAACTGCCGCATTCCCAAGGACAACATCCTCGGTAGCCCCGACATCCACGAGGGCGACAAGCGCGCGGCTTTCGGCCAAGTGATGCAGACCTTCGACAACACGCGACCGGCGGTAGCCGCGATGGCGATCGGTTGCGGTCGCGCCGCGCTCGACCTCACCGAAGAGCTGCTCGAAAAAGAGGGTGTGAAGCTCGATTTCGACAAGCCGCTCTGGGAGATGAGCGCGCTGCAAGCCGAGCTCGTGCGCATGGAGGCCGACTGGGACGCCGCGCGCCTGCTCGTGCTGCGCGCCGCGTGGATGGCCGACAACGGCGAGCCGAACTCGCTCGAGGCCAGCATGTGCAAGGCCAAGGCCGGCCGTGTCGGCAACTACATCACGCTGCGCTGCGTCGAGCTGTGCGGCAGCGTCGGTTATGGCCAGCAGGAGCTGCTCGAGAAGTGGGCGCGCGACTCCAAGATCCTCGACATCTTCGAGGGGACGCAGCAGATCCAGCAGCTCATCGTCGCGCGGCGCATCCTCAACAAGAGCTCGGCCGAGCTCAAGTAGCAGAACGGGAGCAACGCCATGGCCCAACACAGGCACGAGAACAAAGTCGCGATCGTCACGGGCGGCGCGTCGGGCATCGGTCGGGCCACCGCGCTGCGCCTGGCGGCGGACGGTGCACGCGTGTGCGTTGCGGACATGCAGGCCGAGAAGGCCGAGGCCGTCGTAGCCGAGATCACCGCCCAGGGCGGGCAGGCGTTTGCGTGCACGGTCGACGTGTCCAAGCCCGAAGACAACGCTCGCATGGTGGAGCAAACGCGTGCGCGCTTCGGCAAAGTACAGCTCGGGTTCCTGAACGCGGGCATCGTGCGTAGCGGCAGCATCGTCGGAGGCGACGTTGCGGATTTCGACCTCGTGATCGCCGTGAACCTGCGCGGCGTGTACCTGGGCTTGCGTGCGCTCGCGCCCGCGATCATCGACGCGGGCGGTGGCTCGATCGTGGCCACGGCCTCGGTCGCAGGGCTGCTCGGCGGCCGGGGCATGCCTGCGTACTTCGCGTCCAAGCACGCGGTGCTCGGCCTGGTCAAGTCCGCCGCGGCCGAGCTGGCGGCCCAGGGCATTCGCGTCAATGCCGTGTGTCCCGGGGTGATCGACACGCCGATTCTCGGGCCGGCTCACGGCGTCAAGCAGGTCACCGACATGCTCGGCACGATGCACGCGCTCAAGCGCGTGGGTCAGCCCGAAGAGGTCGCCGAGGTGGTCGCGTTTCTGCTCAGCGACGCCGCGAGCTTCGTCACCGGTGTGGGCTTGCCGGTCGACGGCGGCATCACCGCCACCGTCTCTGGCCCAGGCGGCGAGCGCGCGCGCATCGGCCGCTGAGGCCGCGCAGCGCTGGCGGTCCTTGCGTCAGTAGAACGCCGCCGTGGCCAAGATCGAGGGCGCGAAGACGGTATGGCCGTGCGCGTCGTCGCTGAGACGGGCGAGGATGATTCGCCCGAGCACGCCGAACGCCCATTGGCGATCGATCGGCCATTCGTAGCCGCCGCCCACGATCAGCGCTCCGCCCGCCGGCGTCTTGTTGCCCAAGGTCGCCGACTTGTCCGAGATGTGCATGGCCGAGGCCGCGAGGGCTCCGAGCAAGTGCCAGCCGTCCTGCCGCGGCTCGAGGAAGTAGTCGACGAACACCCCGAGCATCGACAGGTTCGCGGAGCTGACGTCGTTCTTCGCCGAGCCCACTTTCACGGTCGGCGAGAGGCTCCAATCCAAGAGCAGCATCCCGCCGAGCACGATACCTTTGTCGAGGTCGTATCCGATGCCGAGCTGCGACGCGACCGTGAGCGAGCTCATCGATCCACTGAAGCCACCACCGCCGATGCTGTCCGCGAGCACGCCCACGCCGAGCGCGAGCCGCAGGTAGAAGCCCTTGCGAGTGGGCTGTCCGTTCTCCGGCGGCGGCGGCGGTGGTGGTGGTGGTGGCCCGGAGCCGAAGATCTCGGTCTCGCTCTTGCCGGTGCCGAGCCTGGAATCGGCTTCTGCTCCCGGCGCCGTCCCGCCCTCTGGCGCAGCGGTGCCCGGGGCTTGATGCAGCCGCTCTTCGAGCGCGTGCACGCGGTTCTCGACCTCGCGCCGGTTGTCCGCGTCCGGGTTGCGCTGCAAGTACAGCCTGAAGGCCTCGAGCGCTTCGCGATCCATGCGCAAGCGGTCCGCGGCTTGGCCGACGTTGTAGAGCAACGCGGGCCGCTTGCTCAGCAGGTAGGCCTTGCGAAAATAGTCCCACGCATCGCGGTAGCGGCCCTCTTCGTAGGCGGCGCGTCCTTGCTGAAAGAGGGCGCGAGCTCGCTCATCGGCTTCTTCGGGGCTCAGCTTGGCGTCGGCCGGGCTCTGTGGGGAGTCGGAGAGCGTCGTCGCGGGTTCCTCTTCGAGCACCTCTTGGGCGCGCGCCGGCCGTGCGTCGAGGGCGCAGAGCAGCAGCCCCACGATGAAGCCTGTCCGCACGCTCGCAATGGTTCGGGTTCGCATGCAGTGCTCGTGCGAGTTTACACCAGGCCTTCGACGCCATGGCAATTCAGCCGCCGCGCCTGGTCGGTCCCCTGTCGTGCGGCTTGACCCTGGCGTCGCGGCGCGACTAGGGTGCGTCAGCCCCGAGGCGCCTCTTGTCCGAGCTTCGCTTCAGTTTTGCGGTCTGTTGCGCCCTCGCCGCGTGTGCATGTGCGGGTAGGGCAGCACCGCAGCCACGCTCTGCGCAGCAAGCCGCAGCGCCCGCGCCGGTGAGCGTCGAGATCGAGATCCCCGCCAACGTCACTGCAGCGCCGCTCCCACGTCGGGTCGTCGCGGCAGGGTTGCGCAACCCACGCGGCATGGTCGCCCTCGACGACGGGCAGCTCCTCGTGTCGGAAGCCGGCACGGGCGTGCCCGACGATCCGCTGACCGGCAGGCTCTCGCGTCTCACCGATCGCAACGCCGACGGGGACTTCCTCGATCAGGGCGAGCAACGGGTGCTGCTCGATCGCCAGCCGTCCAAGAACATTCTCGACATCGTGCGTCGCGACGAGGTGTTCGGCATGGCGGGGATGGAGAACGGTGGCGGCACGGTGCTCGTCGCGCTGGCGTTCTTCGGCGGCCCTTCCACCATCTTCCGCATCGATGGCGACGCGGTCACGCCGTGGGCGACCACGCACGGCAACATCAACGACCTCGCTTACGAGCCGCGCTCCGGGCAGTGGTACGGCGTGGCGAGCACCACCGACGAAGTGGTGCGGCTCGCGCCCAAAGGCGGTGCCGAGCGCGTGGTGAAGATCCCGCCGCTGCCGAGCGGCCAAGATCCAGTCCCCGCGTACCTCGTGCACGACGCGCTGAGCGGCGAGCTGCTCGTGACGTTGTTCAGCGGCTCGCCCGAAGGCGAGGAAGGCGGTTCCGGGGTCGAGCTCGTTGCGCGCGCAGGCGGCATCATCGGCGTCGACCCGCGCGCGAAGCGCTTCCATTGGGTGGTTCGAGGCCTCACGGTTCCGACCGATCTCGTGGTCGCTCCCGATGGCGCGATCTACGTGCTCGAGTTCTGCGACGCGTTCCTCGATCCCGTGCCCACGCGCGAGGCTCTGGCAGCGGGCCCGAGCCACGGTGGCTTCCGCCGGTTCTCCGGCCGGCTGCTGCGGATCGACCGGGCCCGCGGTCAGGTCTCGGTCGTCGCCAC
>JBIOJD010000040.1:0-16014 GCA_044450485.1 Polyangiales bacterium
ACAACTCCCACGTTCCTGGTCACCCGGGGCGAGCCCCGCTACTTGCCCCCCAATAACCCACCGGCCACGCTCTTGCCGACCGCCCACCATATCTCGCGCTTGAACCGCAAAAACCGCGCGCTCGATCTGGTGCGCGGTCGGCAAGAGTGTGCCCGGTGGCTTCTTGCGCAGCACGTAGCGGCGATCGCCGCTGCTCAGCAGGAACGTCGGATTGGACTGCCCACCCTCGAACTGCTTGATCTGCGGCGAGCCGCGATAGCCCTCGAGGTGTTGCGCCAGGTAGCGGTCGAGCGCGGCCTCGTCGAAGCGGTGCGCGGGCCTCACGTCGACGAGACCTTGTGGGACTTGCGGTGTTTGCTCGGCCATCGGACTACTCCCGGTGCTTTCGCAGCTCGAGGCGCGCGATTTGATCCATATGGACTTCGTCGGGTCCATCAGCCAGACGCAGCGTGCGTTGATTGGCCCACGCAGAAGCCAGGAACGTGTCCTGGCACACGCCCATGCCGCCGTGCGCCTGGATCGCGCGGTCGATCACGCGCAGCGCCATGCTCGGCGCGAGCACTTTGATCGCGGCTATTTCCTGGCGCGCATTCTTGTTGCCAACGGTATCCATCATGTGGGCCGCGCGCATCGTCAGCAACCGCGCTTGATCGATCTCGATGCGCGAGCGCGCGATGTCCTGGCGGATGCTGCCCATGTCCGCGAGCTTCTGGCCGAAGGCCACGCGCTTCTGGACGCGCCTGCACATCAGCTCGAGCGCGCGCTCCGCCGTGCCGATCGAGCGCATGCAGTGATGGATGCGACCCGGTCCGAGCCGCGCCTGCGCAATCTCGAACCCCCGCCCTTCGCCGAGGAGCAGATGGTCGGCCGGAACGCGCACGTTCTCGAACGCGATCTCCGCGTGTCCGTGAGGCGCGTGGTCGTAGCCGAACACCGAGAGCATGCGCTTGATCGTCACGCCCGGCGTGTCGCGCGGCACGACGATCATCGATTGCTGATGGTGCGTCGCCGCGTGCGGATCGGTCTTACCCATGAAGATGAAGACCTTGCAGCGCGGATCACCTGCGCCCGACGACCACCACTTGCGTCCGTTGATCACGTAGTGATCGCCGTCGCGCTCGATGCGGGATTGGATGTTCGTCGCGTCCGAGGAGGCCACGTCCGGCTCGGTCATGCAGAAGGCCGAGCGGATCTCGCCTTCGAGCAGCGGCTTGAGCCACTTGTCCTTGAGCACGGGCGTGGCGAAGCGCTCGAGCACTTCCATGTTGCCGGTGTCGGGCGCGGAGCAGTTCATCGCCTCCGAGAGCATCGGGTAGTAGCCCGTAATCTCGGCGATCGGCGCGTACTCCACGTTGCTCAGGCCGCCACCGCGCTCGCTGTCTGGAAGGAACAAGTTCCAGAGGCCGCGTGCGCGGGCTTTCTTCTTCAGCTCCTCCATCACCGGAACGGTCTTCCAGCGATTGCCCTCGGCGACCTGCGCGCCGAAAGTGGGCTCGGCCGGGCCGACCTCCTTGCGCGCGAAGTCTAGGGCGCGTGCGTGCAGATCCTTCGCGCGGTCCGAAAACTGAAACGCCATCTCGGAGATCTCGAACATGAGCTGCTTCCTCTCTCGCGCGTGGACGATGCTGGGCGCGATCGCCTTTGCCGGCCCCGGCGGGCCAGCATAGGTGCCTGAGGTCGGCCGATCAAGTCTGAGCTTTGTTCAAAAACCGCCGAGCGCGGCGAAGCGGCCGCGGTGGTATGCGGCGTCGCCGAAGGTCATCTCGCACCCCCGCGCACGCTTGATGAAGAAGCCGATGTCGTGCTCATCGGTCATCCCGATGCCGCCGTGCATTTGGACGGCTTCGTTCGCGATCAAGCAGTACGCGTCCGAGAGTCGTGCTTTGGCCATGGACACGAGCTGGGGTGCCTCGCTGCTGCCCTCGTCGAGCGCCCGCGCGGCCGCCATCACGACCGAGCGCGACAGCTCGATCTCGATGAAGATCTTCGCGGCTCGGTGCTTGAGTGCCTGAAAACTACCGATCGGTACGCCGAACTGCTTACGCTCTTTGAGGTAGGCGAGTGTTCGCGCAAACGCTTCGCCCATCCCGCCGAGCATCTCGCCGCAAAGGGCCACGGTCGCGCGGTCGAGCGCGCTGGCGAGCAACGGGTATCCGGCACCGGCCGCGTCGAGCACGTCGGACGCCGGCACTTCCACGCCTTCGAGTGTCAAGCTCGCGCAGCTCTGCGAGTCCACGCGGATTTGGCGGCGGCTCGAGAGCCCCCGGGTCGTCGCCGGCACGAGGAAGAGCGCGAGGCCGTCTCGGTCTCCGCTCGCGCCTGCCGTCCGCGCCGCGACGACGAAAGCGTCGGCGCCCTGACCGCCCCAAACCAGGGGCTTCTGGCCACTGAGTCGGTAGCCTGCGGCCGTTCGCTCGGCCGTCGTGCCGATGCGCGCCGGATCGAAGCGCGTACCGTGCTCCTCCCAGGCGAGCGCGAGCACCTTGTCGCCCGCGATTGCGGGCGCGAGCCAGTCGCGCTTGTGCGCCGTGCCGCCGGCCGCAGCCAGCACATGCCCAGCGAGCACGACCGACGGAATCAGCGGCTCGGGCGCGAGCGCGCGACCCAGCGCCTCGGTCACCAGGATCACCTCGGCCATGCCCATGCCGAGGCCGCCGTCTTGCTCGGCGAACGGAATCGCGGTCCAACCGAGCTCCGCCATCCGCTTGTAGATGGCCGGCGAGTAACCGCGAGCGTCCCCGCTGTCGCGAAGCTTGCGTAGTCGAGTGAGCGGAGAGTGCTCGGCCACGAACGCGTCCGCGGTTCGCGCGAGCATGGTCTGGTCTTCGGTCAATACGAGCTGCATGGTCTCACCTGCGATTGCTTGTTCGCGCGCGTCAATCCGGAAGATCGAGCACGCGCTTGGCGATGATGTTGAGCTGCACTTCGCTCGTGCCGCCCTCGATGGTGTTGCCGCGCGAGCGCAGCCAGCTGCGGGTCTGAAGCAGCTCTTCGTCGTCGAAGCCTTCGCCCTCCCAGCCGAGGCATTGCGGCCCGCGGATCGACAGCATCAGCTCTTCGCGGCGCTGGTTGAGCTCGGTGCCGTAGATCTTGAAGATCGACGACTCGGGCCCGGGCCTGTGCCCCGCCTTCATGCTGTCGGCGTTGCGCTGCACCGTCAGCAAGAAGCAGCGTTGGTCCATGCTGATCTGCGCGATGCGGTCGCGCAGCACCGCGTCTGCGATCAGGCCGCCGTGCTCGCCGAGATACTTGCGTCCGAGCTCCGCGAGCGGGTTCTTGGGAGCGCCGCCGGCCGGGCCGCGCGAGGTCGTCCCGCCGAACACGTTGCCGATCATGTTGCGCTCGTGGCCGAGCAGCGCCTTGGCCACGGTCCACCCGTTGCCGAGGCCGTGGATCACGTTCTCCGTCTTGGCGCGCGCATCGGTCAGGAACGTCTCGCAGAACGGCGATGCGCCGCTGATCAGTTTGATCGGTCTGATCTCTACCCCGGGCTGAGCGAGATCGAGCAGCACGAAGGTGATGCCTTGCTGCTTCTTGGCGCTGCCGTCGGTGCGCACCAGCAGGAACATCCAGTCGGACTTGTCGCCGTAGCTCGTCCAGACCTTCTGGCCGTTGATCACGATGGTGTCGCCTTGCACCACCGCCGCGGTCTGCAGCGAGGCGAGGTCGCTGCCCGCATTGGGCTCGGAGTAGCCCTGACACCAGCGGATCTGGCCGCGCACGATCTTCGGCAAGTGCTCGCGCTTCTGGCTCTCGGTTCCGAATTGCAGCAGCGTCGGCCCGATCATCTGCAAGCCGAAGCCGGTGAGCGGCGGCGGCAAGCGCAACCTGCCGAGCTCCTGCTCGAGCACCTTGGCTTCGGCAGGTCCGAGGCCGCCGCCACCGTGCTCCTTGGGCCAAGTCGGCGCGGTCCAGCCCCGCTCGGCCATGAGATCGCAGAAGCGCTTGCTTTCGGGGTGCGGTAGCTCGGGCTTGCGACCGCCCCAGTAGCCGCCTTCGAGCCCCGGCGCTCCGCGCAAGCCCTTGGGCACTTCGTTCTCGAGCAGTGCGCGTACTTCGCTGCGGAAGGCCTCGGGGTCGGTCATCGCTGCATGCCTCCTGGCGCCGGAGCCGGCGCGGACCCACGGTGCTAACAAAGAAGGCCGAGCGTTTCCAGGGGAGGCCATCTGGTTGCCCTCGTGCACGGTGGCGCGGAGCAGCGCGGAGCGACCCGCGGGAGGGTGGGCCCCGCCGAGCTTAGCTCGGCGGGCGGGAGGGGCGCGTGCCCCTCCCGATACCTAGAGCAGGCCCCGGTCGGCCAACTGACGGCGCAGCGCGTCGGGCGCGCCCTCGAACCGAATCGCGCTGACGCCGAGCTCGCGCGCCGCTTGGCAGTTGACCTCGCGGTCGTCGATGAACAGGCACTCCTCGGGCGCGCGGCCGAGTCGTCGGCAGGCGCCCAGATAAGCCTCCGCGCTCGGCTTGCGCACGCCGGTCTTGCACGACACGAAGCTCGGTCGAACCCAGCGCGACACGCCGAGGCGCTCGTCGCAGAGCTGGTACCAGGGCGGGTAGTTCGACAACAAATGCATCTCGACACCGCGGCTCGAGAGCTCGCGGAGCAGTGGCTCCATGCCGTCGATCCAGGCGTATGCGTCGCGCATCCGCCGCTTGAGCCCGGGGCCGTCGATCGCCCGGCGATCGCGGAAGAAGCTCGCGAACAGCTCCTGCTCGGAGATGAGGCCCACTTCGAAGTCGGCCCACGCGGTCGGGTGCTTGCTTTGCACGAGCTCGTCGAAGCTCATGCTGAAGAAGTCGGCGATGTGGGTGAAGAACGGATCACGCACCAGCGTGTCCATCAAATCCCACAACACCACCGACCCCATCGCCCCCGAGGATACACCGTCTCGACCGATCCGCGAGCCTTGCTACGCTCTGCAGCGCACGCGCTGAGGGGTGAATGTCGGCTCCGCCGACAGAGGGGAGCGAAGCTCCCACTCCGCGTGGGGTGGGCCCCCGCTGAAAGCGGGGCGGGGAGTCGCGTGACTCCCCGGCTAATTAAATTTCCGGTACAGGCCCACGACGACGCCCAGAATTTGTGTGCTGCGCCAGTCGTGTTTGCTGATCACGATGTCGTGCATATTGTCGTTGGCCGGCACCAGCCGCACGCGATCGCTCTCGGGATAGTAGTACTTGCAGGTCGCCTCTTCGCCGACCAGCGCGATGACGATGTCGCCTTTGCGCGCCTCGAGCTGTTTGCGCACGAACACGTAGTCTCCGTCGTTGATCCCTGCTTTGATCATCGACTCGCCGGCGATGCGGAGGCCGAAGACCTCGCGAGCTCCGCCTACCAGCACGCGGTCCACGCGCACGGTGTCGTCGGGTTGAGAGATCGCTTCTGCGAGCTGACCGGCTGCGACTCGGCCGACGATCGGGATCTCGATCAAGTCGCCTTCGTCGTGGACGCCGCTGCCGTTGCTGCCGACTTGGCCGTTGCCGCTCGCCCGCGTGGGACGGAGCGCCCGTGACTTCATGTCCTCCCGGGCCAGATAGCCTTTTCGCTCGAGCGCACGCAGGTGATCGTTCACCCCATTCGTGCTGCGGATCCCCATGAAGTTGCCGATTTCCCGCAACGTTGGCGGATAGCCGCGTTGCGTGATCGACGTCTCGATGTACTGCAAGACCATTTCCTGTCGCTGCGTGAGCTTTTGCACGGAAACCCTCACCTGGAATGGGGCCACTGTTCGCGTGAATAGGTGAGACAAATGAATACGGAACGCCCGCCCAGATGTCAAATTACAAGTGATGGAACCGCACCTGGCAGGGGTACAGGCGCACTTCAATTACCGCCCACGGGCTTGCCGCAGGCGCGTCGCCAGAGCGTGTAGCGGGTTGAAGCCGAGGATGCTGGTCGCGCTGCCGACGCGGGCCACGTGCTCGCGCGCGAAGTGGGCCAGCGGCGCCACCGCGCCGTAGAGGTCGAGGCCACCCAGCCAGATGCGCGCTCGCTGTCCCGCCGCGCGCGCTGCATCAGCGGCCAGTGCCACATTCGCGTAGGCAGGCGCCGGGCTGATGATGATCTCGCGCAGCGCGGCGGCGCGCGCCCACGCACCCGGCGACGGGTCGCGCAGCAACGCCGCCACGCGCTCGCGCTGAGCGAACAGGCCCAGGTGCAGCGGCCCCATCGCCTGGGCCACGGCGTGCTGAATGACGCGCTGGTCGCGCCGGTAGTCGCCGCTGAGCGGGCCGCTCCACTCGAGCAGCAGATCGGGCCCCACGATGCGGTCGATCTCTCCGTCGCGCCTTTGCACTGCACACGCCGTCCAGAGCTCTTGGCCTTCCCACAGCACCGCGAGCATCACCTGCCCGTCGGGCAGCAGCAGATCGAGCACGCCATCGATCATGCCGGCGGTCGGCAGTGGCAGGCGCGTGCGCGGCGGCCAGAACAGCAGCTTGCCCTCGTCTTCGAGCTCGCGGGCCGCGCCGAGCAGCGCGAGCCACTGTGCCACGTAACCTTCCTCGAACGTCAGGCGTTCCGCGGCGCGCTCGGTGATCTCCTCGATCGCGCCTTCGTCGAGCAGCACCGCGTTCTTCACTTGCAATCGCTCGCACAGGGACGCGGGGTCCAGCGGTGCGCCGAGCATGTCCTCGCTCACGGGGCCGCGGCCGGTGACGAACGCTGCGCATGGTCTGCCATCGGGCTCCCGGACCACGACCAGCGTTCCGTGGCGCGGAGCGCCGGAGCTGGGGTCCTCGGTCTCGGCGTCGTCGTGCGGCTTGAAGAGCGAGAGCAGATTCAGCCACGCGTGGGTGTCGAAGCCTTCGAAGCGGAAACCTTCACTGATCATGGCGCGCGTCCTCGACGATCAGCATGCGACAGCTTCGGCCCGCGATCGGTATGCGGAGGGAGGCCTCGCCTGAGAAGCGCTCGTCGCTCATCGCGTCGATCACTTGCAGCGGTCGCGGCAAGTGAAGCTCGGCGTGCAGGTCGAGCGGGCCCGGGTGGATCACGAACAGCACGCGCGGTCCCTGGTCGTCCTCGTGCACGGTGATTTGCACAGGGTACGGTGCGGCGCGAAACGGCGTGGAGAGCTCGAGCTCGCTCGCCAGCGCGCGCACCGCGCGCTGCGCATCCGCATGGTCGCGGATGGCGAAAGGTCCTCGGGCCGAGGGCGGCTCGAAACGATGGGGGCAGAGGCCCGCATCGAGGTGCGGCAAGCGCGGACCCCAGAGCACGGTCCCGCCGCGCTCGGCGAAACGCTGCATCCACGCGAAGCGCTCCGGATCTGCGAGCTCGTAGCTCGGCGCGATCAGCACGCGCAACCCCTCGAGCGCGTCGAGATCGGCATCGCTCTCGACGTATGCGAACGGGATTTGCTCCTCGCACAACGCCTGGTCGAAGCGCTCGAGCAGGGCATGCCAGGCGAGCTGCACGGGCTCCTCGAATCCGAAGCGCTCGAAGCGGCATGCCGAGCTCGCTGGCATGCCTGCCAGGTCGAGCAGGTTCGGGCTGAGCGCGCCCAGCGCATGCGTGGCGCGCGACAGTCGCGCGTACTCGCTCGGGATGCAGAGCGCGACCTCCACGCGGCGGCGCAAGCGGTGAAAGCCCGAGCGTTCGAGCGCCCCGACGAAGCGCTGCCACCGCGCCGCGCTCGGGCGAGGCTCGCCGTCACGGTCGATCGGGGCGCCGAACCAGCGGTCGCGGTCCACGGCCATGTAGAGATTGAAGCCGCGCAAGCCGTACGCGCACGCGCACATCGCCGAGAGCAGCGCGTCGGCCTCGGACCTGCGCCCGAACCACGGCGGCGCACCTACGCCGAGCTCGGGCGCAAACGCGAGCGTCGAGCTGCCGGCGAGCCGCTGAGTGCGGCGCCGCGCGTGCTCGAGCCCGCGCCGCCCGTGGTAGTAGTCCAGGCCCACGAGGTCGACCGAGCCGGCCAGGGCGGTGATCGGCGTCGGCAGCCCGCCTTCGCCCATCGGCAGATTGTGGACCGTGGGCAGCGCGTCGAGACCTGCTCGCGCGAGCTGGCCCGCCATCGTCGCGACGCTGCCGCAGAGCAGGCTCTCGTGGAACGCGACCCAATCGAGGTACGGGCGCAGCCCGTCGGGTGAGCCTTTGGCCGCCGCGAATCTGCGCGGCGCAGGCACTTGCTCGAAGCTCGCGTAGGCCGTGCCGTATGCGGCGTTGAGCTCGGCGACGTCGCGGTAGCGGCGCTGCAGGAAGCGTGCGAGCTCCGCCAGCGCGTCGGGGTGGTAATCGGAATCGTACGGCGCATCGCGAAAAAAGAACGCGATCTCGTTGTCGACTTGGAGCAGCGCGATGGGACCTCGAGGCCAGCGCCGCGGCCCCGCCACCGCCGCGACCGCTTGGAACCAGCGCTCGGTCTCGGCCAAGAAGTTGGTGCTGGCATAGGATGGGACGGGAAACATGCGTGGCGGTGCGGGCAAGGGGAGGGGCCGGCCTCGCGGCGAGCGCGCCTGGTTGCGCTCGTCCATGATCACGCGCCGCGGCACGCCGAAGCAGCTCAGCTCTGCGTTCACGTTGGGCCCCGGGCGCAGGAACACGTACAGCCCGAGCTCGTGGGCGAGGTCGAGGAACGCGCCGAGGTCTTTCTGCGGATCGTGCTCGCCGAAGTCGAACGCGCCTTCGGCCGTCTCGTGCACTGACCACGGCACGTATGTCTCGACGATGGGAAGCCCGAGACCCTGCAGAGATTCCAGCGCTCGCCGCCAGCGGGCTCGGGGGGTCCGGAAGTAGTGCACCGCCCCGCAGTAGAGCGGCACGAGGCGCTCGCCCAGGCGCAGGCCTCCGCGTGTGAGCCTCGGCGCGCCGCTCGTCGGGGCGGCGGGGCGCGCCGATGGTCTTTGGGCGCTCATCGCGGCGGGAGGATAACCGAGCGGTCCAGGGCCAGCCAGCAAACGAGCGGCACCGCCCCGCGTCGTTGAGCAGCTCAGGTCTGATCGCGTAGGCTGCGCTGCATGTCGACGTTGCTGATCGCGCTGGGCGGCGCAGCCGGGACCGCCTTGCGCTACGGCTGCACCGTCGGGCTAGGTCGAATGCTCGGCACGGCCTTTCCTTACGGGACACTGGCGGTCAACGTGATCGGGTCGTTCCTGCTCGGGGTGATCGCCGAAGCCTTTTCGGGTGCAACCCTGGGAGGGACCGACGTGCGCTTGATCCTCGGCGTCGGCGTAATGGGCGGCTTCACCACCTATTCGTCGTTCAACCTCGAGCTGCTGCGGATGCTCGAGCAGGGATCGGTCTCACGGTCCTGCGCCTATTTCGCCGGCACTTTGCTCGGTTGCCTGCTCGCCGGCTTCGCCGGGCTGCTGCTGGCCCGGGCCTTCAGCGGAGCCCCGCCAGGTTGAACGTTCAGGCTGCTGCGCCGACGCCAGCGGGGTCGGCGAGCGCGTCCGCAAGCTCTGCTTCGCACAGCTCGATCTCGAGCCAGCTCAACACCCGACCCAAAGACCACGGCTTCACCGCGTCGGGCTGCGCGCCTCCAAGAGCCAGGCCGGGCGTGATACGGAAGCTCGGGTCGTGGAGCTTGCGGAGGCAAAAGCCCTTGAAGTCCGCCGGCCACAAGCGCTCGGCCTGCACGCCGACCGCGATGGCTCGGATCTCGTCGCCGTCGAAGACGATGCCTCGAGGCAGCTCGTTCCCATCTTTGAAACGACCCGAATCGAGCCGTATTGGATGAGCAATTCCAAGACCTTGTGCGGTAATTCTCACGGAGACTGGAAGTCCTGAGAGATGCTCCGCGGGCAGCTGCAGCAGCTCCTCCCGCGCCCGTGCGCCGAGCCCACCCGGAGTGTGCTTCGAGCTCGGCCCTGCCTTGGTAGCAGACGTGCTCATCTGGCCTCGCGTTCAGTATAAGCGCGAAGCGCACGCGCGCAAGCGCACAGTGACCTACTTCAGCGCTGAGGCCGATTTTTCGAGAGCGCCATGGCCGCGCCGTGCAGCAGCCCCCACGCCAGCGCGGCCCCGAGCGTCGTCCAGCCCAGCAGCGTGTGAGAGCTGGAGAGCAGGATGGCGGATCCGATCACCGCGCTGCCGAGCAGCAACCCGCTGAAGATTCGGCGGCCCAACCTCTCCTGGGCGTGCAGCAAGCTGCTCTGCCGCACCTCGAGCGTGAGGCGGCCTTGCCGCAGGTCTTCGAGGATGTCGTCGGCCAGGTCTGGCAGCTCGGTCGCGGTCGAGCCGAGCCGGGTCGCGAGGTGGAGGAGATCGTTCGTGATGCGTTCTGGCGAATAGCGTGCACCGAGGATGTCGGCCACGTACGGCTTGATCTCGGCTGCTACGTTCAGCTGGGGGTAGATCTGGCGGGCGATGCCCTCGATCGTCATCAGCGCTTTGCCGACCAGCATGAAGTCGGGCGGTACCTCGATGCCGTAGCGCACCGCGCCTCCCGCCAGGTCGCGGATCAGCTCTGCGAACTCGACATCCTCGAGCCGCTTGTGCAGGTACTTGCCCGCGAGGCGCTCGACCTCGGCCTCGAACGCGCCGCGGTCGATCTTCTTGGTCGGGTGGCCGATGGCGTACAGGGCCGCCGCCATCGCGCGGGAGTCCTCGCGTCCGATCGCGATCACGAGGTCGACCAAGCGGTCCCGCAGCTTCGGGCTCAGCCGGCCGACGAGGCCGAGATCCACCAGCCCGAGCACGGGCTGCTCGGCGGTGCCCGTGATCAAGATGTTGCCGGGGTGCGGGTCCGCGTGGAAGAAGCCGTGCTCGAAGATCATGCGCACGGTCACCTGCAGGGCGTTCTTGGCGATGCGCTCGGCGCTGGCCCCGTGCGCGACCGCGTCGAGCACCTTCTCGCCTGCGATGTACGAGAGCGTGATCACCTTGCGGGACGAGGCCTCGCGGTAGACCTTCGGAAAGACCACGCTCGGCAGGTCCTCGAAGTTCTCCGCAAAGCGCTTGGCGTTGTCGGCCTCCTGCGTGAAGTCGAGCTCGGCGCTGATCGCGCGATCGAACTCACCCACCAGCCGCACGGGTGAGTACAGCGCCGCCTCCGGCACCGAGCGCTCGATCGCGTGCGCCAGCCAGTAGAGCAGGTCGATGTCGCGCTCGATCGTGGTCGCGATGTTGGGCCGTTGCACTTTCACGACCACGTCGCGCTCACCCGCGTCCGTGCGCAGCGTCGCGCGATAGACCTGACCGATCGACGCGGACGCGATCGGCGTTTGGTCCAGCCGCACGAACAGCTCCGAGATCGGGGCGCCGAGCTGCTGCTCGATCACGTCCCGCATCGGCTCGAAGGCTACGGGCGGCACGTCGTCCTGGAGCCGCTTGAGCTCGTCGATCATCTCCTGGGGGACGAGGTCCGGCCGGGTGGAGACGATCTGACCGAGCTTCACGAACGACGGGCCGAGCTCTTCGAGCACGCGGCGCGTCCGTTCGGCGGTGGTGGTTTTGGCCTCAGCCGGAGCCTTGTCCGCCCTCCAAGGTGCCAGGCTCCCGAGCCCGGTCCGCTCGACCAGCTCGCCGAAGCCGTGACGCGCCAGCACCACGGCGATCTCGCGCAGGCGCCCGAGGTCGCGCACGGTGTGCAGCAGGGAAGGCGCCGGTCGCATGGGGCGCGATTGTGCTCAGGGGCGGCACACGCGGTCAAATCGCGGCGATCTGGCTCTAGCGCGCGGGCGTCGTTTGAACGTTCTGCGGAGCTGCTGGCTCGCTCGGCGTGCCGGGCACGCTCGCGGAAGCGTCAGCGGTCGAGGCGTCGGGCGTGCTCGTCGCCGGCGTCGTCATCTCCCGCGGCGGTGCTTCGAGCGGAGGGTACTCGGGTGGCACCTCCGCAGTTCCGGCACAGCCGCCGAGCAGGCTGAGCCCGACGCTTGCGACGAGCCAGAATGCCCCAACAAAGCGTTTCAATTTGCGATGTTGCCACACAGAAACAATCCAGAAACAAAAAGTGTCTAGGTCAGATCGAGAGTCGAGCTGAGCCACGGAGGGACTCCATGAAGAAGGTCGAAGCCATCGTGAAGCCGTTCAAATTGGATGAGGTCAAGGATGCCCTGGGGGAGATCGGCATCCAAGGCATGACCGTGAGCGAGGTCAAGGGCTTCGGTCGCACCGGCGGCAAGAAAGAAGTGTACAGGGGCTCGGCCTACGTCGTGGATTTCGTGCCCAAGGTGAAGATCGAGGTGGTGATCTCGGACGGCCAGGTCAACCAGGTCATCGAGGCGATCGAGAAGTCCGCCCGAACTGGCCGCATCGGCGACGGCAAGATCTTCATCTTGCCGATCGAGGAAGCCGTCCGGATTCGGACCGGTGAGCGCGGCGAAGAAGCCGTCTGAGCAAGCTCAGCCCCCTTGGGCGTGAGACCAGCGACGCCGATTCGGGCCAGCGCCGAGCAGTTTTCCGTTATTTCGCCTGTTCTTGCAGCATTCCTGCACTCCGGTTTGACGCGCTCTCGGCTGCTCGGCTAGCATGCCCGGACGGGAATCGCGGCTCAGTGCGGGTCGATAAACGCCTTTGATCGCGACGTGTTGCCGTCATGTCGGTCGCATCGCTCGTCGCTGCAAAGTCGCTCGGTGTGCTCCCGCGCAAGCGCCTGAGCCGAATGGTCGGCCAACTCGCCCGCATCGCCGCCCCGGACCCCGTTCTGCGCATGGCGATGCGCGCGTACTGCCGCGCCTACGACGTCGATCTCTCGAGCTGCGAGGTGCCGGCGCGCGGGTTCCAGACCTTCGACGAGTTCTTCACCAGGCGCCTGAAGCCCGGTGCGCGCGTCCTCGATCGCGACCCCGATGCGATTCTCTCGCCTGCGGACGGCCGGGTGGAAGACCTCGGACCGATCGCGCCGGGTGCGCTGCTGCGGATCAAGGGCCGCGACTACGACGTGGCCGAGCTGCTCGGTGACCCGGCCGCGGGCGCCGAGCTCGAGGGGGGCCACTTCGCGGTCATCTATCTCTCCCCGCGCGACTACCATCGCGTGCATGCTCCCGTGACGGGATCGGTCGTCGCCTTGCGCCACGTTCCGGGCACGCTCTTTCCGGTCAATCGCATCGGCATGGCCCACGTGCCCCGGCTGCTGGCGCGCAACGAGCGCATCGCCGTGCACCAGCGCAGCGAGCGCCACGGCCAAGTCATCTCGGTGATGGTGGGCGCGATCGGCGTGGGTCGCATCAGCGTGAGCTTCGACGACTCGGCCGTGACCAACGCGGGTCGCGAACCGGGCCTGCGCGTCTACGGCGACGACCCGCCGGTGCTCGAGCGCGGCGAGGAGCTCGGCGTGTTCCACATGGGCTCGACCGTGGTGCTGCTGGTCGGTCCCGGCGACCCGCTGACACTGCTGCCCGACGCCGGTGACACGACGCGCATGGGTCAGGCCTTGGCGCGAAAAAGGCAACGATGAGCGAAGATCCTGGCGAGTCCGACGAGGCCCGTCGGCGCCGCAGCACGCGTGCCGGCAGGCGGAGCGCGCACAGGATGCCTGAAGGCGTGCTGCACGATAGCTGGCCTCCGGACGAGTCGGCGCGTGCTGCCGAGCGCGACGCCGGGAGCGAGGCCTCGCCGCCGGAGCTCGGCGACGAGCTCAGCTCCGCGGAACAGGCCGCGTCCGAAGGTCGGTGCGACACGATGGAGATGCCGGCCGAGGCCGAGAACGCCGTGGAGGCCGCGCCGCACGAGGGCGACGCGCTCGATCCGGCGACCTTGATCGAAGTCGACGCGCCGGTGCCGGTCGCGGACGACGAGAAGACCCTGCCGCGCATCCGGCTCGACGACTACGCGCCCTTGCAAGAAGCGATTCGCAAGCGGCGGGACTCGGACCCGCACGCGCTCACCGATCCGAGGATCGCGATCGCTGGCCTGGGCTTCAGCGACGCTCCGCCTCCCTCGGAGTCTTCGGTGGTCGTGATGGCGCCCGCGCGGATCATCAGTGATCCGCCGCAGCCCGCACCGGAGCATCTGGACGCATTCGCGTCCATCGAGTCGGCGGGTCACGACGCGCCGGAGCCCGTGCTCGACTTCGAGGCGCTCGGGGAGCCGGAGCCGACGCACGAGGAAAGCGATCAGGATCAGGCTGAAGCAGCGGATGCGTTGCAGGTCGACATCGCAGCCCTCGAGGTCGCAGCGGCGCCGGAGGCCGAGATCGAGGACAGCGGCCTGCAGGTCGTGGACTTCGAGGTGCTGGCCACCACCGAGCCGCCGGGGCCGGGCCGCACGCCGCCGCCGCCACCACCCACTGGCCCGCGGGCGGACGCCGTGTCCGTGCCGCCGGGCAGTCGACCCAAACCGCCGCCACCTACCGGCCCGCGGGCGGACGCCGTGTCCGCGCCGCCCGGCACTCGACCGAAACCGCCGCCGCCGCCAAGCGCGCCCAAGCCCGACGAAGGCCAGAAACGCAAGCAGGCGCGCCAGTGGTGGGAGCGCTTCTTTTCGGACGACTATTTGATGACCGTCCGTCCGCCGACCGCGGCCCAGATCGCCAAGCAAGTCGATTTCGTGGAGGCGAGCCTGGGGCTCGCGCGAGGCGCAATCGTGCTCGACGTGGGCTGTGGGCTCGGTCAGCACGCGATCGAGCTCAGCCGGCGCGGCTACCTGGTGGTCGGGCTCGATTTGTCGCTGGCGATGATCACGCGGGCTGCGGAAGCGGCGCAGCAGCTCGGTCTCAAGATCAACTTCGTGCACGCGGACATCCGCGAGATGGAGTTCGACGGCGCGTTCGACGCCGCGATCTGCATGGGGACGACGCTCGGCTTCTTCGACGAAGAGGCCAATCGCGACATGCTCACCCGCCTGTACAACGCGCTCAAACCCGGCGGCAGGTTGCTGATCGACGTCGTCAATCGCGACTACGTGATCGGTGCTCAGCCCAACCTCGTGTGGTTCGAGGGCGACGGCTGCGTGTGCATGGAAGAGAGCGACTTCAACTACTTCAATTCGCGGCTCACGGTTAAGCGCACGATGATGCGCGAGGACGGACGACAGGCCAATGCCGAGTACAGCTTGCGCCTGTACTCGCTGCACGATCTCGGTCAGCTCATGCAGCAGAGCGGGTTTCGCGTGATCGAAGTCAGCGGTCAGGAAGCGATTCGCGGTGCGTTCTTCGGCGTGCAGTCGCCGCGCATCCTGATGCTCGCCGAGCGCAGGTTGCCGGGACGCGCGTCGGCGGCCATGGCCCAAGAACGCGGCAGCGCTGAAGTGGCGCGACCGTCGGCAGTCATGCCGCCCGAGCGCGCGAGCGCGGAGCTCCCGAAGCCGCCCAAGAGCGACTGACCCTCAAGGCGAGGCCAGCTTGCCCGTGAGATCGTAGTGGGCCTTGCACGGCAGGGCGTCGAACGGGCCGCCCTGGGCTCCGAGCACGATGTCGCAGCCCGTGCCCGATGCACTGCGGATCGCGATGTCTTCGGCGGCGTCGAGATCGTCGGCGCCCGCGTCGCCGCTGTTCGCAGCTCCCCCGTCTTGGAGCGCGTGTAGAACGCGCTGCAGGCTGCCGTGAATGGTCTCGGTGACCGTGAGCTGACAGGGAGGTGCGGGCGTTTGATCGAGCTGGTCGCCGATCTGCGGATTGGCGAGCTTCTCCGGGTCCATCTCGATCAGCGACTCGACCGGCTCCTTGGCCATCGCGCCGATCGCGTAAGTCGACTGCAGCTCGAACGAGAAGTGGCCGTCGTCGTCGAGCTCTCCGCTGCGCGCCGGCGGCGCGCCTCGTTACCAGTAGCCGCCTCCGTGCTTGTCGCTTCGAATGTCGACGTCGAAGCTCAGGTGCTGCGCTGCGGGCAATGCGGCGTCACCACAGCTGTTGTCGCTCAGCTCGGCGCTGATGTGGTACGAGCCGACGAGATCGCCGGGCGTTTGCGGCATCGTGCAGCCACCCAGGCCGAGCCCCATAGCCACCACGGTGCGGGTGATCCTCACGCCTCGGGCTTAGCTCGTACGGCGCGCGCCAGTCAAAAAACCGGCGCGCGTGCCACTCAGCCCCGCGTACGGCCTCTGGGTTTCTCGGCGGGAGGAGCGTTGGTCTTGCCTTGGTCCGGGCATCCGTCTTGAGTCCCGGCACCGGGCTGGTCCGGACACTGATCTTC
>JBIOJD010000041.1:0-15953 GCA_044450485.1 Polyangiales bacterium
ACCGCAATGGTTCGCCGAGAAGTCCGCCATCAGCCAATTGGTGTTCGGGTAATTGCTCTCCCACATCACGTCGCCGTAGTTGTAGGCGATGACGTTGTCTGGGCCCGCGCTGGCGAGCACGATCCCGACGTTCAAGTAGTAGACGATGTTGTCCTGCACCAATGAGTCGCTGGTCTGGCGCTCGACCGCGATGCCGTAGGCGTTCGCGCCCGGGTTGTAGCAGTGCGCGTGGTGCACGAAGCTGCTTTCGACGTTGGAGCGGAACGAGCGCACGACCTGGATGTGGCGCCCGCTCACCATGTCGCTGTCGATGTTCCTGGCCCAGCAGTACGCACAGGCATGGATCCGCACGTTGGCCTGGTTGTCGCCGCGGTACGTGCGGTCGGACACTTTCAGATCCTCGATGCCGGCGTGGCGCACGATGTGCGAGTGCACGCGCTCCGCCTCGGGCATCAGCTCTTTGTGGTAATCGACCGCGAGGCCGGGCTCGAATCCGATCGCGCCAGACGCGGTGTCGACCGAGGTCACTTCCACGATCTGACCGATCAAGCGCATGCCGTTGTCGCGGCTGCCGTAAGTGCAAGCCGACTCCGAGCCCTCGACGCGCACCAGGACCTCGTCGTTGAGCTGATCGATGTTCCAGAGATCGCCCACCGCAAAGTGCGAGGCATCGGCCACCACCACGCTCTTGCTGCCCTTGTCGTAGCCGGACATCACGGGGGTGATCGGCGTGTTCGATTCGTCCCAGTGCTCGCCCAGGTTGAGGATCGCCCAGTCGGGCACCCCGTCGCCTTCGACCATCGTCTTGCTCGGGCCGTCGCCGCGCAGCACGACGTCCTTGAGCAAGTAGACCGTTTGGGTGACGCGATAGGTTCCCGCAGGCAGGTGCACCACCTGGCCTTCGGGGCACGCGTCGATCGCGGCCTGGATCGCCGTGGTGTCGTCGTGCATGCCGTCGCCCACGGCGCCGTAGGGCGCGTCTTTCGCGCTCGCGCAGATCGTGTTGCGGGTGGGGATGCCGCCCGGGATGCCGGGCGCCCACGTCACGCGCCGATCATCGGGTAGGATGTCGTTGCTCAGACCGGCGCTCGGCGTCGTGCCGGCGCCCGCGTCGGCGATGGCGTTCGCGCCCGCCGCGCCAGTTCCCCCGTGGCCACCGCTGCCGCTGATTCCTCCGCTTCCGTTGCCTGCAACGCTCGTGCCCGCGGTACCACCACCCGAGCCTGCTGCGAGAATGCCGGACTTGGCCCCTGACCCGCCCGTTTTGCCCGCAGCCTCACCCACTTTCGCATGCTGACTGGAGCACGCCTGGACCAGGACGATCCCAACCAGCACGGCCAGCACAAAAGCGCTGCGCGTCCGCCCAAGCATCTCCCGATCAAACACCCTATGCGGCGGGGAGCGCAAGCGCGGAGCCGTGTCGCCGGCATTTTGCTCGTCCTGGCAGCGCTCGCGAGCGCGACGGGCACCGGCTGTGCCACGACGCAGCCTTGGGAACGCGAGGTCCTCGCGAAGCCCTGCATGGCGCCGGACCCGGACCCGCAGCGCGAGGCGCTGCATCACCACTCTCTGAGCACGCGCGAAGGCGCGGTCGGAGGGCTGGGCGGAGGCGGCGGCGGGTGCGGTTGCAACTGAGACGCTGGCGCAGCGGGCGGCGGGCTCGCGTGCTCGCATTGGGCATGCTGGGCCTCGGCCTGTGCGGGGCCGCAACCGTGCGTGCCGATGGGCCCTGGACGCTCTCTTCGGACTCCCTCTTCTATACCGACACCGACAACGTCGAGGTGTTCTCGAGCCAGCTCGCCGTGCAGCGTTTGCTCGACGAGGACGGCGGCAAAGCCCAGGCCAGCATGGTGGTCGACGTGGTGAGCGCGGCCTCGGTCGACGTCGTGTCGCAAGCATCGAAGCGCTTCAGCGAAGTACGCGAAGAGGGCAACCTCGCGCTCTCGCACGGCTTTGGCGACGTGCTCGCGTCGATCAACTACCGCGGCTCGACCGAGCCCGACTACCTGTCGAACGGCTTTGGCGCGGGCTTGCAAACCCGGCTCGGCTCGCCGGACTCGACATTGTCTGGCCACTACCAGATCACCTTCGACACTGTCGGCCGCCACGGCACTCCCTACTCGGTGTGGTCGCGCCCGCTGACCAATAACGCAGCCGATGTCAGCTTCACCCAGAACATCGACCGCGAGACGCTCCTGCGCGCCGTGTACTCGCTCACGATTCAAGACGGGTACATGGAGAAACCTTACCGATTCGTGCCGCTGTTCGATGCGGCCGGGCTCACGCGTGCGCACAACGCGGGCGTGGCGCTCGGCCTCGACACCTTCGATCGATACCGGCTGAGCACGCGGCCGCCCGAACAAGTGCCGGATCAGCGCGTCCGGCACGCGTTCGCCTTGCGCGGCATGCGCTACCTCGATCCCTGGCACGCCTCGTTGCGATTGGATTACCGGTTCTACTTCGACGACTGGGGCATGCTCGCGCACACGCTCGAGCTCGCGCTCGTGGACGAGCTCAGCCGGCAGTGGTTGCTCACGGTCTTCACGCGCGGCTATACCCAGAACGCGGCGTCGTTCTACCAGCGCATCTACGTCGTCAACTCGGCGGGCGAGATTCCCGGCCTGCGAACCGTGGACCGCAAGCTCTCGCCTTATCGCTCGCTCACGGCGGGCGCGCGGTTGAGCCTGCAGCTCGACTCGGCCACCGTGTACCTCGAGCTCAGCGCGATGCACACCTGGTTCACCGACTACTTGTACCTCAGCCGCGAGCTGGCGCTCGTCAGCCAGGCAGGAGTCGCATGGAGCTTCTGAGCGCACGCGGACGACACACAGCAGCTGCGCGGGCGCTGCTCGTGCTGTTGCTCGCGCTCGCGGGCTGCATCGGCACGAGCCCCGAGAACAAGGCACGCGACGACCTCGGCCCGGATCCGGGACCTTACCGCAACGGCCCCAATCACCGCGCAGGCTTTGCATGCACCGTCTGCCACGGCGTGTCGGCCACTCCGGGCTTTCCCGCGGCGGGCACGATCTACGCAGAGCCGGCCGGCACGACGGGCCTGTCGGGCGCGACCATCACCGTGCGCGACGCAACCGGTCTCGAGGTGAGCGCGACCAGCAATCAGGTCGGCAACTTCTTCTTCGTCCTCGGCCAAGGCACGCGCCGCGGAGGTGGTCAGGGGCAGAGCCTTCTCACCAAAGCGTTCGTGTATCCCCTCTCGGTGCGCGTCAGCGCGGGCGGCCAAGAGCAAAAGATGCGCGGCTTGATCTGGCGCGAGCAGAGCTGCGCCGCGTGCCATCACGGTCAAGCCTCTGCAGATTCCAACGGCGTCGTCTTCGCGGGGAGCGCACCATGACTCGCAAGCTCGCCGCTGCGATTCTGTGTGGAGCATGCTGCGCGCTCGGGTCGGCCTGCCAGTCCCCGGCGCAGAGCGCGCAAAAGCTCGCGCCGCGCGATGGCGTGAGCTACGCGGCGCACGTCCAACCCTACCTCGAGCTCACCTGCGCCACGCTCGATTGCCACGGAAACCGCGGACGCGCGCTGCGGCTCTACTCCGAGCTCGGGCTGCGCGCCAGCGACGACCTGCGCCCGCAACCGATCTCGATGACCACCGAGCCGAGCGCCATCACGCAAGACGAGCTCGACGCCAACGTGCTCTCGTTCGCCGGCGTCGCGGTCGAGGCCAAACGCCCGAGCCAGCAGCTCGCGCTGCTGAAGCCGCTCGCGGTCTCGGCTGGAGGCGTGAAGCACGTCGGCGGCGTGCACTGGCTCTCCACCAAGGACCCCGGATATTCGTGTATGCGCGAGTGGCTCGTGGGCGACGTGCAAGGCGATCTCGGCGACTTCTGCGCGCGCGCGCTCGACGCGATCAAGCCACCGGGGATGTGAGACGAGGCCGGGCATTCCAAAATGGGGGCGGGCACGGCATGCTCCGTCCGTGGGCGCGCGGTGGACGAGGGGTGTTGGCGGTGGGCTTCGAGCGAGCCGCTGGGCGCGTTTGTTCGTCGCTGCGGCCGCGGGCGTTTGGGCGTCGCCCGCGAGCGCGGACGACGTGCTGCACGTGGGCAGCGCTTCGTTCGATCGGCCGACCGTGATCGCGCTCGGCGTGCAGCTCATGATCTCGGGCGACGACAATCACGATGCGAGCGTGAAGCTGCGCTACCGGGTGCGAGGCGGCAGCACCTGGCGCGATGGCGCGCCGCTTTTTCGCGTGCGGCCCGAGAGTGTGGTCGGGCGCACCGTGCCGCAGCAGTTTGCGGGTAGCCTCTTCGATCTCGCGCCGGCCACGTCCTACGACATCGAGCTCCACGCCGTAGATCCCGACGGCACCGACCAGACGCTGATGATGACGGGCACGACGCGTGCAGTGCCAGCCGACCCGAAGACACCGCACGCGGTGAGCGCGAGCGATACGGCCTCGCTGAACGCAGCCCTGTCAGCGGCCAAGCCGGGTGACGTGATCACGCTGGCGAACGGGACCTACCCGGGGCAGTTCAGGATCGACGCGAGCGGCACCGCGGACCAGCCGATCGTGATCCGAGGCCAATCCGAGGACGGCGTGGTGCTGGACGGCGGCGGCTGCACGGGTTGCAACGTGCTCGAGATCTACGGCAGCTTCGTGCACGTCGAAAAGCTCACGCTCGCACACGCGAGCCGCGCGCTGCGCTTCCAAGGTCAGGGCGCGGAGGCCAACTCGGTCCGCTTCGTGCACGTGATCGACGCGGTCCTCGGCTTCGGCTCCAACCCGGATCAGAGAGACTTCTACCTGTGCGACAACACGCTCGAGGGCCGCTTGGTCTGGCCCGCGGTGTACGCCGACGACAGCGGTGCGCACGCGAACGACGACGGGATCCACGTCGAGGGTAACGGCCACGTCGTGTGCCACAACCAGCTCGTGGGCTTCGGCGACGCGCTCAAGACCGAGCAGGACGGCGCGCGCGCCGTGGACTTCTACGGCAACGAGGTGCTGTCGGCGTACGACAACGGCATCGAGCTGGACGCCAGCGAAGGCAACGTGCGCTGCTTCCGCAATCGCTTCACCAACACGTATGCAACGATCAGCTTTCAGCCGATCTTCGGCGGGCCGGCGTATGCATTCCGCAACGTGATCGTGAACGTGGCCAACGAGCAGATGAAATTCCACGCGCTCGGCGGCATGCCGCCCGAGGAGCCGAGCGGGATCCTCGTGTATCACAACACCTTCGTCAGCCCGATGAACGCGCTGGCCGATCACACGAGCGACGCGAGCCACCACTTCACGATCGAGAACAACCTGTTCGTGAGCTCGCAGGTCATGAACGGCCGGACCATGGACTGGACCAGCCCGATCGACGACGGCACCTTCGACTATGACGGTTTCTTTCCGGACGGGATCTTCGATTTCGACTTCGGGGCCGGCTACCAGAAGGTGACGAGCTTCGCCATGGCGAAGGCGATGCAGCCGTCGTTCGAGCCGCACGGCTTGCTGCTCGACACGCCGATCTTCGAGAGCGGACTAACGGCGCCGGCGGACTACAAGGGCACGTTGATGCCTCAAGACGTGACGCTCGCGGCGAGCAGCAACGCGATCGACCACGGCGTCGTGCTCCTCGGCTTCAACGACGGTTACATGGGCGCGGCTCCCGACCTCGGCGCGCTCGAGCGTGGCTGCGACGAGGTGAGCTACGGCGCGCGGCCGGAGGGCGTGGACGAGAGCAACGAAGCCTCGGGATGCTCGCCGCCGAGCGGAGGCACGGCCGATGCGGGCGCAGGCGGCGCGAGCGGTGGGTCGACGATGGGTGGCGGGGGCGCGAGCGGGAGCAGCTCCGGCAACGACGCGGGCGCGAGCTCGGGCAAGGGCGTGGGCGGAGCCTCCGGCGGCTCGGGCACAGGCAACGCAGGTAACGCCGGCGGCACGGCCGGGCGGAGCGGGACCGCCGGATCGGGCGCCAGCTCGCACGCGAGCAAATCGAGCGGCTGCGGCTGCCGCGTGGTCGGTGCAGCGCGCACCGAACAGCGCGCGGCGGTGTGGTTCGCGTTCGCTGCGATCGTAGCCGCGCGAGCCGCTCGCCGCCGCCGCGCGAGCCGGGGGCTTGAGTGCATGCGGCGCGTCCGGTAAATGGACGGCGGATGTCGGGAGCTCGTTCGTTTGCGCGGCGCATCGCGGCGTTCGCGCTGGTCGCGAGCACTGTAGGCGGTTGTGCGGGCAAGCCGGCCGAGGCTGCACGCAGTGGCAAACCCGCGACGACACCAACGGCTGCCAGCGCGCCGGCCGCGCCCGAAACAGACCACGAGCGCGAGAGCGCCCAGAAGCAGCTCGACACCGACTACCCGCTGCACGGCCTGGTCACCGGCCCGCAGCTCAAGGTGCACGACAAAGCCGAGCCCGACTCGCTGATCGTGGGCTACCTGCGGGTGGGATCGCGCGTGCGGCTCGCGCGCGATCCGGTCAAGACGCCGACCTGCCGCACCGGCTTTTACCGCATCCACCCGCGCGGCTACGCGTGCGCGGGCGAAGGCATCGAGGTCGGCGACAAGCCGCCACAATCCGAGCTGGCGATGAACCCGCCCGCGCAAGACGCGCCGCTGCCCTATCACTACTATCTGGTGAAAGAGCTCAAGGTTCCCGAGTACCACCGGCTTCCCTCGCGCGAAGACCAGCACGCGGCGGAGGTCTTCCTGCAGCGTTACTTCGAGCTCAAAGCGAAGAGCGAGCCGAACGCCGAAAAGCTGCTGGCTGGACAGCTTCGTGGCGAGGTCGCGAGCCCGCCCATCGTTCGCCGCTATCTCGACCACAACTTCTTCGTAGCGGGCGCGGGCATCGAGGAGCGTGCATTCCGCAAGTTCGTGCGCACGGTGCGCGGCAGTTACGTGAAGCTCGCGCAGCTCGAGGAACGCAAGGGGTCAGCGTTCCACGGCGTGGAGATCGGCGCGGAGCGACAGTTGCCGGTGGCGTGGATGGTGCGCGAGATGACGCCGATCACCGCGAAGCAGCGCAGCGACGGGACGTTTCATTACGTGACGGGCCCCGAGGACAAGCCACTGGAACGGCTCACGCTGCTCGACTGGGTCGGCCGCGAGCACGTGGGCGACGACCTGATGCACAAGCTCAAAGACGGCCGCTACATCAAGTATTGGTTCGCTGCGGTCGCGGAGAAGATCGCGCGGCCCGAGGGCATCAAGCCGAATGAGCCGTGGGTGCACGTGAACCTCGATCAGCAGACGCTGGTCGCGTACCAAGGCGACACGCCCGTGTATGCCACGCTCGTCTCGACCGGCCTCGAAGGCCACGACACGCCAGCGGGACTGTTCGAGATCCGCGCCAAGTACGTGGCCGCCACCATGAGCGACATCGGCCAAGACGCGCCCGATCGCTACAGCATCGAGGATGTGCCGTGGACCGAGTATTTCTCCGGCTCAATCGCGCTACACGGCGCGTTCTGGCACGGCGGCTTCGGCCTGCGCCACTCGCACGGCTGCGTGAACCTGTCGCCGTTCGACGCGCACCGCATCTTCAACCACACTTGGCCTGAGCTGCCCGAGGGCTGGCACGGAATCTCGACCGACCAGACCGGGCTCAAGCCGAGCAAGGTCTACATCACGGAAAAGCTGCCATGAGCGAGCCGAAAGTCAGTTTGTGCTTCGTGTGCCTCGGCAACATCTGCCGCTCGCCCACCGCCGAGGGCGTGATGAAGCAGCTCGCGCGCGACGCCGGAGTTGCTGATGTGTTGTTCATCGACAGCGCGGGCACGGGCGCCTATCACGCAGGCGAGCGCGCGGATCCGCGCAGCCGTGCCGAAGCGCTGCGTCGCGGCGTGGAGCTGACCAGCATCGCACGCCAGTTCACGCCCGAAGACTTCGACGCGTTCGACTACGTGCTGGCGATGGACCGCGCGAATCGCCACGACCTCGCAAGCATGGCGAGGGGCGCGTCGCACATGCGTAAACTCCACATGCTGCGCAGCTTCGAGCCGGGCGCGGGCGCCGACCTCGACGTGCCCGATCCATACCAAGGCGGGCCCGCGGGCTTCGCGCACGTCTTCGACATGTGCGTCGCAGCGTGCGGTGGCCTGTTAGCCCACGTCCGCACCACGCACAGGCTGTGATGCAGGCTGCCCTCCGCAGTGCGCTCGAGCGGCGGCTGGGGTCCGCTGTGACGCGGGTCGAAGGGGTGAGCGGAGGCGACATCAATCAAGCGCACCGCGCGACGCTGGCGGACGACCGCGTGCTCTTCGTGAAGAGCCGTGCACGCGCGCTGCCCGACTTGTTCGCAGCAGAAGCGCACGGGCTCGGCTGGCTTGCGCAAGCCGGAGCGCTGCGCGTGCCCGAGGTGATCGCGACGAGTGACGGCGAGGACGGCGCGCCGCCGTTTTTGGTGCTCGAATGGATCGAGCGAAGCCGGCCGGGTCGCGATCACGACGAACGACTTGGCCGCGGCCTCGCCGCGCTGCACCGCTACTCCGCGCCGAGCTTCGGCCTGGATCGCGACAACTACCTGGCCACTCTCCCCCAAGCCAACGACGCGCGACCCAACTGGCCGACCTTCTACGCAGAGCGGCGGTTGGAAACGCTGCTCGCGCGCGCAATGCAACAGGGCCACGCGAGCAGCGCGATGCGTTCGGGCTTTGCGCGCTTGCTTCCACGCATGACCGAGGCGTGCGGCCCGGCTGAGCCGCCCGCACGCCTGCACGGAGATCTATGGGGCGGCAACGCGCTGTGCGACGAGCACGGAGCGCCCGTGCTGATCGATCCCGCGGTCTACGGCGGTCACCGCGAGATCGACCTCGCGATGATGAAGCTATTCGGCGGTTTCAGCAGCCGCTGCTTTTCCGCGTACCACGAAGCCTATCCGCTCGCGCCGGGTCACGAGCACCGCGTCGCGTTGTATCAGCTCTATCCATTGCTCGCTCACGTCTGTCTGTTTGGCGGCGGCTACGTGAGCCAAGTCGAGCGTGCGCTGTCCGCGTTGATTTGAGCAACGCAGCGCTGACGCGTGCTACAACGGCGGCCGTGCCAGCCACTCGCGATCACAAGCCACGCCCGCCTGCAGGCGAGCGCGTGTACGGGCTCGCGGCCGCATTCGCGGTCATGCGCACGCGCCCCGACCAGGTGCTGAGCATCGCGCACACCGTCGCGGCCCGGATGCCGCTCGCGGACATGCTGAGCCATGCGGCGCGGCTGCGCATCGCGTACCGCGAAGTGGGTGACGAAGAGCTCGCGAAGATGGCCGGCACGCTGCACCACGAAGGGGTGTGCCTGCTCGTACGGCCGCGCAAGAATGCGAGCCTGAGCGAGCTCGCACGCCTCACCGAGCCGCGCGGCCTGATCGTGGCGCTCGACCAAGTCGGCAATCCCCACAACGTGGGCGCCGTGCTGCGCAGCGCCGCATTCTTCGGTGCGTCCGGCGTGCTCGCATGCTCGGGCGAACAAGGCAAGAGCGCGCTCACACCCGCAGCCACGCGCGTGGCGGAAGGCGGCGCAGAGCTAATGCTGATCTCGCAGGGCGACGCGCTCGGCCCCGCACTGCAACGCCTGCAGGAGAGCGGCCTCCACATCGTCGGCAGCGACGTGCGCGCACCGACCACGCTCGCTGCGCTGCGTTGGCCCGAGCGCTGCGTGCTCGTCCTCGGCAGCGAAGACCGCGGCCTCACTCCACAGGTACGTAAAGCCTGCAACACGCTCGTTCGGATCGAGGGCAGCGGCGCGCTCGAATCGCTCAACGTGTCGGTCGCCGCGGGTGTGCTGCTCGCGAGCTACGCTGCGACACGAAGCTGACACTGTCCTGACATCGCGCACAGCAACTTCGCGGGTGGAACCGAGCGCGTGCTCGTGCTCGTCCCCGGAAATTTTCGGAATGCCCAGCCGCACCGCGTAACGCTACGATCATGCGCATGCAACGACTTCCTCGTTTCAGCTACCCCACGCTCGCGTTCGCACTCCTGTCAGTGTGCACCGCGGGCTCGCTCGGTTGCACCGCCAGCGGCACGCCTGCGGCCGCCAGCGCTTCAGACCTGCCACGCGCGGGCGAGCCGGACGCCAAAGAGCAAAGCTGCTGGCGCGACACCGAGTGCGTCCTGGTCGAAGACTGTTGCGGCTGCGCCCGCGGCGGCTTGCGCACAGGCGTCCGCAGCGACAGCCTGAGCGAGCTCGAGCAACGCAGCGCCTCGACCTGTGAACAACACACCTGCAGCGATCAACCAAGCCACCACCGCAGCTGCTCCGCCACCGCCTCACGCTGCCTGGGCGGCCGCTGCGTGCCGACGCTGTGAAGGCACTCAAGGCCCCTCGGAGCGGTCCCTCAATTCGGTGCGTCGCTGCTCGGGCGTTCGTCGAGGCCGTGGCGGCGTAGTTTGTCGATCAGCGTCGTGCGCTTGAGGCCGAGTGTGCGCGCGGCTTCGCTCTTGTTGCCGCCGGCGCGTTCGAGCGCACGTTGTAGGACGCGGCGCTCGACGCGTTCCAGCGTGCCGTCGAGCGGGTGACCTGGTTGCGGCCCGAGCGCAGGTAGATCCCGCAAGCCGACGCGCGAGCTTTCGCAATGTGCCACCGCACGCTCGACCACGGCGTAGAGCTCGTCGAGGTTGCCGGGCCAGGTGTAGGCGAGCAGCTTCTCCTGCGCTTCGTGGTCGATGCCCAGCGATTGTCGGCCGAGCACGCGGGCGGCGTGATCGAGAGCGAGCAAGATCAACGACGGCAAGTCCTCGGGTCGTTCACGCAGCGCGGGGACGTGCAAGCACTCCGCGAAACACACGCGCAGCTCGGGCAAGAGCGCGCCTGCCTCGACCAGCCGGTCGGGCTCGCGGCGACAGGTCGCGATCACGCGCGCTTGGGACTGCCCGATCACCTCCACGAGATCGCGTTGCGCATCGAGCGAAAGTGCCGGCAAGTTTTCGAGCAGCAGCGTTCCGTCGGCAGCCATTTGCGTCCAGCGCCGGAGCGCGCTCGCGGCCGCGCCGTCGCGCGGCTCATGACTGCAACGACCGACCACGAACGGGCGCTCGCCCCGAAGGCCCTGGCAATGGAGCATCCGTGCGAACGGCGCGAGCGGTGTACCGCCCTCTGCGACGAGCAGCACGGGCGTGGCAGAAGGCGCGAGCGCGTCGATGCGACCGAGCAGACTCCTCGAGGCCGGGCTGTATGCAATCTTGGTCGCATCGAGCCCTTCGTGTGCCTCGCCCGAGCGCAAGACCGCGAGCTCGCTCTCTGCGCGCGTGAGCCGCTCACTTGCTTGCGCGAGCTGCGCCTCGGCGCGCTCTTGCTCGAACGCTGCGCGAGCACCGCGACGAAACGCGCGTGCCTCAGCGCAGAGCACTCCGACGAAGCCGCTGAGGTGGCGGCCGAAATGGTGAAGGGCTTCGATCTCTTCGAGCGTCAAGCTGCTCTTGCGCGTGCCGAGCGGCACGACCAACGCGCCTTCCAGCTCGGCGCGCTGCAGCAGAGGAAGCACGCACAGCGCGTCGAGCGCACACACGGCTTCGATCAGCGGTCGCAGTGCCGGCTGGCGTACGATCTGCGCTTCCAGAGGCAGGCGCAGCACGATCTCGCCGGGACGCTGGCGCAGCGCTTCCATGATGCGCGAGTGCATCGCTTGTGCTTGGTCGTGGGGCTGGCCGGCGGCGTCGATGCGCAGCTCGGTCACCGGATCGAAGAGGTAAAGCACGGGCTCGGACGCGCTGTTGCCAGAGGCGTCGCGCGCTGCGCCGAGCGCGATCCGTGCCACATCCTGCAAGTCGCTCGCCTCGCCGAGCTCCGCGTGCGCGCGCTCGAGCGCGAGCAAGAGCCTGCCGGAGGACGGCGCGAGCACCACGCGCGAGAGCTCGCGCAGCGAGCGATACAGAGTCGCGGCGAGCACGAGCGAAACGACTACGGCAGCAGCCAGCGCGAGTGGTCCTTCGGGCCACAGAGGACGCAGGAACGAGCTCGCGGCCGCAACGGCACCGAGCGTGCAAACGGCAGCGACCGCGCTGCGCGTGGTGGGACCGACGCTCAGCCGTCTTCCGGGGTCGGCGGCGCGCATGTGGCCGAAGACCACGGCCGCCGCGGCGAGCAGAATCGCGGCGCGAACCGGCTGAGATACGAGGTCCACACCGAGCACGGCACCCACCGCAGCGCCGACCGCGACCAAGACCGCGGGCAAGAGCCCGAGCAGCGCCCAGGCGTTGGACGCGAGCGCATCGGGTGAGCTGCCAAAGCGCCGGCGCGCAGCGCGCATCGCGGTCGCCAGCACCAGCGCGAGCACGAGCGCGAAGGGCGGCGCGCTCGCCAGCCAACCTGGCATGATGGCGAAGCGACCGAGCGAGGGGAGCGCCGGAGCTTGCGCTGCGACCGCGAGCAACGTGGCCAGCGCGCCCAGGCCGTACGAGATCACACGCAGCACACGCGTACGCCCGTCGCGGGTGAACCGATCAGGCAAGGTGAGCGCGAGATCGGCGATCAGCGCCGCGCATGCGCTGATCGCGAGCGCTCGCGCGAGCTCCACGGGTAGCGACAGCCCCGACGGTGCGACTTGTCGCAAGAGCGCAAAACCAGTCGCGAGCCCGAGCCAGCCGACGCGCTGGCTGCCGTCGAGGTCCGAGCGCCACGAGCGCAGGGCCGAGAGCGAGAGCAGCCCCACCACGCCAGCCCCCAGCGCACCGAGCAGGTCGAGCTGGCCCTGTGCAGCCGCGGCGTCGGCCACGAGATACGCGAGCAACGCGGGACCGAGCAGAAAATGGGTCGGGGCGCGGCGCATCTCATCACCAGAACTACGAGCGGGCGAGCGCGGGAGCTTAGCATGTCCTGACTTCGAAGGGACCGTGGACCGTGGTAGGACGGGACCATGAAGGAAGCCGAGCGACATGCCTGGCTTTGCCGGGAGATCGCCAAGCACGACCACCTCTACTACGTGCTCGACGCGCCCCTGATCGGCGACCGCGAATACGACGCCTTGTTCGCCGAGCTGAAGCAGCTCGAGCGCGCGCACCCGGAGCTCGTGACCGAGAGCTCGCCCACCCAACGCGTCGGCGAACGCCCGCGCGAGAGCGCCCAGAAGGTCGAGCACGAGCACGCGATGTACTCGCTCGACAACACCTACGACGAGGCCGAGATCCGCGAGTTCGATCGCAGGGTGCGCGACGGTCTCGGAGGCGAGACGTTCACGTACGTAGCCGAGCCCAAGCTCGACGGCGCGAGCGTCGAGGTGGTATACGAGCGCGGCCTGTTGCGGCTCGGCTCGACACGCGGCGACGGGCGCGTGGGCGAGGACGTAACCGCAAACGTCCGCACGATTCGCGCGCTGCCGCTCGAGATCCCGGAGCAGCGCAAGCTGACCTTGCGCGGAGAAGTGGTGCTCTACAAACGCGACCTCGCGGCGATCAACGAGCGCCGCGTGCAAGCCGGCGAAGAGCCCTTTGCCAACCCGCGGAACACAGCGGCCGGTTGGTTGCGCTTGCTCGATGCGCGCGAGACCGCGACCCGTCCGCTGCGCGCGTTTTTCTACGAGGTGGTCGAGCCGCTCTACGGGTCGCACCAGGAGGCGCTGCAAGGGCTCGCCGCGCTCGGGGTGCCCACGCACGGCATCCACCGTGTGTGCGAGAACATGGACGAAGTGCTGCGTTACATCGACGGGCTCGACAAGCGCCGCAAGAAGCTGCCCTACGAGACCGACGGCGTGGTGGTCAAGGTCGATCGGATCGCGCAACGCAAGACGCTGGGCTTCACCTCGCGTTTTCCGCGCTGGGCGATCGCATACAAGTACGCGGCCGAGCGCGCGTTCACGGTGGTGCGCGCGATCGAGACCGACCTCGGTCGCACCGGAGCGCTCACGCCGGTGGCCGTGCTCGACCCCGTGCAGCTCAGCGGCACCGTGGTGTCGCGCGCGTCGCTGCACAACCTCGACTACGTGGCCGACAAGGACGTGCGCGTTGGCGACACGGTGAGCATCGAAAAGGCGGGCGAAATCATCCCGCAGGTGATCGGCGTCGAGCTGCAACGGCGCCCGCCTGGAGCCGAGCCGTGGCAACCGCCGAGCGCGTGTCCGGTCTGCGGCACCGCGGTCGTGCGCGCCGAAGACGAGGCCGCGCTACGTTGCCCGAACGCGCGCTGTCCGGGGCGGCTCAAGGCGCTGGTGTTTCACTTCACGCGGCGCACGGCGATGGATGTGGATCGATTGGGCTGGGCGCTGATCGACCAGCTCGTGGACGCAGGGTTGCTACGCGATCTGAGCGACGTGTTCGCGCTCACCGAGCCAGACAAACGCGAGAAGCTGCTCGCGCTCGAGCGCATGGGCGAAAAGAGCGTCGACAACTTGCTCGAGTCGGTCGATCGCGCTCGCAAGAGCCGCACGCTCGCGCAGCTCCTGAGCGGGCTCGGCATTCCACTCGTCGGCAGCGTGGCTGCGCGCGTAATCGCCGAGCGTTACAGCGACCTGCGGACATTGCTCGACACGCCGCCCGAGCAGTTGGAAACCGACCTTTCAGAGATTCGCGGCATCGGGCCGAAGATCGCCGAAAGCGTGAAGCGCTTCTTCGCGGACGAGGTGCAGCGCGCGACGGTCGAGCGGCTTCTCACACTCGGCGTCGTGGCCACCCAGCCCGCAAAGAGCGCCGAGGAGGTCAGTGCGGCGGCAAGCGGGCCGCTCGCAGGAAAGTCGTTCTGCGTCACCGGCACGCTGTCCCGGCCCCGCGAAGAGATTCACGCGCTCATCCGCGCAGCCGGCGGAGAGGTCCACGACAGCGTGCGCAAGGGCACGACCTTTCTCGTTGCAGGCGCGAAGGTGGGTCAGGGGAAGCTCACCGCAGCAGAAAAGCGCGGCACGAAGGTGCTGACCGAAGACGAGCTGACGGCCATGCTCGCGTGAGTGTCCCGTGCGTTCGCGACGACTTGCTGCGACTGCGCGGCCTGTGACAGAGTCGTTCACATGCGTTTGGCGCACCTCGCAGTCGTGGCGGTGCTCTGGCTCGCGATGACGAGCTGTGCGGGGCACGCGGGCACGGGCAGCGCCGGCAGCGGCGGCAGCTCCAGCACGCTCACTGGATCAACGGGTGGCTCCTCGGCAACCGGCACAAACACGAGCACCCATCCGAGCACGGGTGGCACGAGCGCGGTCACGAGCGGCGCCAGCGGTTCAGGCGGCGGAGGTGCGAGCAACACGAGCGCGGGTGGCGCTGGCGGCATGAACGGCAGCACCGGCGGCGCTTCCGCGGCAGCCGGCGCGAGCGGCAGCAGCGGTGTCTCGGGGTCAGGCAGCGCCGCAGGCACGGGCGGGAGCGGCGCATCAGGCTCTGGCGGCTCCGCCGTCGACTGCGACCCGCGCAAGATCCTGTGCAAGCGCGCGCCACCCCCGTGCCCCACGGGCGACGTGCCGAGCGTCTCCGGAAGCTGCTTCGGCGACTGCGTTCCAGCCGAGAGCTGCCCCTGCACCGAGCCCGCGCAGTGCCCCGATCCCGACCACTTCACCTGCCACATGTCCGCCGCCCACTGCGGTCCGTTCGTGTGAGAGGCGGCGCCGCCGATGAGCGGTCGACCTAGTAGGTCCCCAGCACCGTCTCACCCGCATGCACCGGCATGCCCGGTTTGACGTCGAGCTTCACGCCTGCGCTGTCGGGCACGAACAGGTCGCACTGCGAGCCCATGCGGATCATCCCGATCTTCTGGCCCGCGCTGACTTGCTGGCCCTCGGCCACGTAGCAGTCGCACTCGCACACGTAGCGGTCCGCGATCTGCACCACGACGACCGGAACTTCGCCGTCGATCGCGATGGTGTTGCGGGCGTTCTGCGTGATGTAGCGGCTGTCTTGCTCGTAAGGCTGCATGCCCCAGATCAGGCGCATGAACGTGCGCGTCTGGTGCAAGTCTTCGCCGATCGCAGGCCGCGGTACGACGCTCTGCACGCGCCCGGGTACGGGCGAGCGGATGTAGTGCACCGAAAGCGCGGTCATGTAGATGCCGATCATGGTGCCGTCGCCTTCGCAGCGAACCTTCCCCACCCACTCTTCCATCGG
>JBIOJD010000042.1:0-15700 GCA_044450485.1 Polyangiales bacterium
GAGCATGTAACGGCGGCGGTCCGATGCGGACCGGGTTCCAGGGGGAGGTGATCGAGGACGCCGAGCGTTTGCACGCTGCGCTCAAGGAGAGCGTCACCGATGCGGTTGCGGCCGCGATCCCGGACATCGATTTCGGGCATTACGTCGTGGTTGCGGCATACGCCGAGATGCAGATTAGCTGCGACTACGGCTTTGCCGTCACGGCCGCACGCGAGCTCGACGCCGAGGTCGAGGTCGAGGCCACGATCTTCGTACCCTGCGGGATACTGTCGGGAGCGGTCGCCTGGCCCTCCGCGTACGCGCGCATTCCTCGCCGCGACAAGCCTTTCGTGTTCGTGGAGAAAATGGCGCCGGCGCCGGGTTGCAAGTGAGCGCCTATTCCCACGCCCTGCTTTCCCAGCGAAATCTCGCTCGGTAGGACGAGCGTGAAACTGTCCGCGCGTTCAGGTCTGTGCTAGGGTCGGGAGCCGTGATTGGGCGACTCACAGGCATCGCGCTCGACCAGGGTCCCGACGGGTGCTGCGTGCTCGACGTGCAGGGCGTGGGCTACGAGGTGTTCGTGCCGCTGCGTACGCTGTCGCGGCTGCCGTCGCTGCCGAATGCGGTGACGCTGCACGTCCACACCCACGTGCGCGAGGACATGTTGCGGTTGTACGGATTCGAGAGCGTGCTCGACCGCGCCGCCTTTCGTTTGATGCTTGGCGTCTCCGGGGTGGGCCCCAAGCTCGCGATGGCGATTCTGAACGAGCTGAGCGCGGCGGAGCTGAGCGCGGCCGTCGGGCGCGGCGACAAGCAGCGCTTTGCGAAGATCTCGGGCATCGGCAAGAAGACAGCCGAACGCTTGGTCATGGAGCTGAAAGACAAGCTCCCGGCGTTGTCTCAGCCGTTCGGTCCTGGAGAAGTGAGCTCCCAGCCTCTGCCGCAAGGTCGCGCGGGCGAGGTCGCGGGCGCGCTGGTCGCGCTGGGTTTCACGCGCACGCAGGCCGAGAGCGCTGCGCACAAAGTGGTTGCCCCAGACGACGAGGCGCGGCCGCTCGAGACCCTGGTCCGCAAGGCGCTCTCGACGCTCGGATGAGGCACAGGTAACGGATGAGGCAGGAACCACCGATGAGCTCGAGCCAGAACGCAAACGGTCGCGTGGTCGATGCCGCGAAGCTCAAGGACGACGGCGAGCTCGATCGCGCGCTGCGGCCCACGCGTTTCGACGAGTTCGTGGGCCAGCACAAGATCATGGGCAACTTGCAGGTGTACGTGCAGGCCGCCAAGCAGCGCGGCGAGCCGCTCGACCACGTGCTCTTGTGCGGCCCGCCGGGTCTCGGCAAGACCACCGTCGCGCACATCCTCGGCAACGAGCTCGGCAGCAACGTGGCCACTGCGCACGGCCCCGCGATCGAGCACAAGGGTCAGCTCGCGGCGTTGCTCACGCGCATGGAGCGTGGTGACGTGCTGTTCATCGACGAGATCCACCGCCTGAGCCCCGTGATCGAGGAAAACCTCTACACCGCGGTCGAGGATTTCCGCATCGACATCGTGCAAGGCGATGGGCCGTATGCGGCCACGCTGCAATTGCCGCTCGCGCCGTTCACGTTGATCGGAGCGACCACGCGCACCGGGCTGCTCACGAACCCCATGCTCTCGCGCTTCGGCATCGTGGAGCGGCTCGACTACTACCCGGCCGAGGAGCTCGCCGAGATCGTCCGGCGCAGCGCGCGCTTGCTCGCGATCAACTTGCACGAGGATGCGGCCGTCGAAATCGCGCGCCGCGCGCGGGGCACGCCGCGTATCGCCAATCGCTTGCTGCGCCGCGCGCGCGACTTCGCCAGCGTGCTCGGCGACGGCTCCATCGATCGCAAGGTCGCCGACGAAGCACTGCTTCGGCTGGAAGTCGACGATGCAGGGCTCGATGCGATGGATCGCCGGCTCTTGAGCGTCGTGATCGAGCATTACAAAGGTGGCCCCGTCGGCGTCGACACGCTGGCCGCCGTGCTCAGCGAGCCGCGTGACACGCTCGAAGACGTGTACGAGCCGTACCTGTTGCAGCAGGGTTTTCTCGCGCGGACCGCGCGCGGCCGCGTGGCCACGGACAAAGCCTACGAGCACATGGCCGTGCCGCTTCCCGTCCGCGATCAGCAACGCTTGTTTTGACTGAGCCCGCAGTCTCAGGTGATCCACCACTGGTTGCTCTTCAAACGGAGCGCAGCGGTCACGGACGGTCAGGGGGGGGCCCATTCGTGTCTGTGACGGCGCCGTCGCCGCCGCAAGAACAACGGCAGCAGCAACGACGACAGCAACACGGTGTGCGGTCGGCCGCGCTGTGTCCGGCCCAGATCGCAAGCGCAGCCGCGCGCACGCGTGTTCGCGACGCTGCCCTTCTTGCCGCTCGCAGCGTCCGTCGCGGCAGGCTCGCTCGCGGTGCTGGCGTCGCTCCTCGCCATACCCGCGTCGAGATCCGAGACCGACACGGTTGAGCTGCCGTTGCCGAACAGCGCACGCTCCCTCTGCCAGTCGATGAACGGCATCTGGCACGTCATCGCGGTGGCCGAGCTCGCATCGCACTGCACCTGCGCCGCGACGTCCTTGAACTCCGTGAACGTGACGAAGTGCTCGCCTGCGTCCGTCGAGCGCGCGATTCCGTCCTTGGCCGCCACGTAGCCTTCGTAATACCCCGAGACCCACAGCTCTCCGCCGTGCTCCGCCGCGTAGCTCATGCTGATCGTATCGCCCACGTGCTCGAAGCTCTGCAGTCCGTCGCTCGAATGCCACAGACCGTCCTGGCCGGTGACCCATGCGCCCGCGCCGTCGGCGCTGAAGCTCGCGCTGAGCACTGAGGCAATGCTGAGCGGGCTCGAGAAGGTCTTGCCGCCGTCGCGGCTCACCAGCAAACGCTCGGGAGTGAAGCCTGGATTTGCGCCGCTGGCCCGAGCGAGCAGCGAGCTCGAGTTGGTCGGGCTCACGTCGAGCAACGTCACGTCGAGCTCGTCGCCGATCACGGCTGCGGGCATGCGCTCCCAAGTTGCCCCGGAGTCCACCGAGCGTGCGATATAGTGTTGGAAGTTGCCCGTGGTGTCGAACACCGAGCCCGCCGCATACAAGCTCTCCGGGCTGCCAGGTGCGATCAGCAGCGAACGCAGGAAGTCGTCGTCTTCGACCTTCAGCAAGGTCGTGAAGCTGGCGCCGCCGTCTTCGGTGACGTGGATGCCGCCTTGGCCCATGCCGTATGTGGCGACGTAGACGCGCGCCGGGCGCGTCGGGTGCACGGCGATCGCTTGAACCGAGACCTCGGCGAACGGCGCCACCCCACGCCACGTACAACCGTCGTCGTTCGTCGCCTTCAGCCCCGTGGTCGTGGCCACGAGCAGCGTGCCATCTTGCAGAAACACACCGCCCGGTTTCTCACTCACCGTGACGTGGATGGCCTCGTTGCACATCAGCTTCCACCCCGTGCCATCAGCGCCGCCGAACGCCAGGCCGCGATTGGTCACGAGCAACAACCCCCCATCCGGCCGCCACACCACATCGAGCACCTGCGGCGCGGCGTGCGCGAGCGCCGGCGCCGCGCGTGCCGAGATGACGAGCGCGATTGACAAGGCGCCCAGTGCTCGCCGGCTGCAACGATCACGATTCGACGCCGCACGCTCGCGCAACACTCGCCGCATATAACACAGCCCCGCCTCGTGGTGCGGCGTGCGCTGCGGCGACCGAGGGCTCAGCTGCGCTCCGGCTCGAGCCGGGCTCAGAAGTGCTGCAAGAAGGTCACCGACAGCACTTCGAGCCGGTAGAAGAAGCTTCCGAAGTTCGCAAAGTTCGGCCCATACGCATCGCCATACGGCACCTCGACCTTGGCGATTCCGTCGTGTGTCCCGGGGACGTAGTTGTACCGCGCGCTCGTGGCCGCATCGATGCTGTACTTGAGCGGGAAGTGCCCGGTCACGGGGTTCATGTCGAGTCGGATGTCGCGTTGGATGAAGTGCGCGAAACCGATCGACACGTCGGTCGTGGTCGCGATGCGCAGCGTCGCGCCCGCGTGCAGACCCGTGCGTCCGAGCTGGTAGTTCGTGGGATTGAGGTAGCCGACGTCTTGACCGTTGGTCTCGTACGACACGCCCGCGCGCATCGCGAATAGACCAGGCACCACGTTGTAGTCGCCGCCGACCCGCACCGAGAGCTGCGTCTTGCCGCCGAACTCGGTCGGCACCTCCCAGGCGCCCACGCAATTTCCGTTCTTGTCCAGCTTCGTGCAGGTGCCGACGTGCGCGGGTAAGTGTCCGAACAGGCCGCCCGGCTGCGCGTCGACCAGCTCCACCATGGCCGCGTTCTTCGCATCGTTCGAGAAGAGCTGCCGGTCGTTCGCGCCCGCGAAGTACACGATCGCGTTGGCCTCGATGTCCCAGCGCTCGGTGGCCATGTGATCGAGCACCTCGCGTCCGGCGCCGGCGTGCAGTGCTTCCCAGTTGCTGGTGCGCGCTCGCGGAAGAATGCGCTGTGCGTAACGCGCGCCGAACGAGAGCTGCGGCACCCAGAGCGGCGGAGCGCTGACAGTGCCCTGCTGATTGTTCGAGGTCGTCGGCACCGAGCTCGACTTGGCCTGCATGTGTCCGGCGGCGTCGATGAACACGAACGGCGCGCCCGTGCCGAACGCGCCGGTGGTGAGATCGAGCTTGGCCTTGGTCTCGATGCGGTCTGACCACTTGAAACCCACCGCAAAGTCGAGGTTGTCGGTCGGCACCACCTGTACCGACGCGATCACGCCGGGCACGAACAGGTCACGGCCGAAGATGTCGGTGCGCACGTCCGTGTGCGGAGCGAGGTCGGGTGTGGGTCTCGCCCACGAGGTCGCGGAAAACGCGATCACGTTCCACTGCAGGCCGAGGCCGACGCGCAGCCAGTCGAGCGGCCTGTAGCCGATCGCTCCCAGCGCGGAGAAGAACGAGGTGTCGAGGTGCGAGTTGAAGTAGCGCGTCGGGCTCGGGCGCTTGCCGTTCGGCGTGTCGACGGTGCCGTCGGCGTTGCCGAACTCCGGGAGAGCCGCCGTGTCAGGCGGAAAGAAACCGATTCCGACACCGACGCTGGGTGACAGTTTCATCGTCAGCGCCACATTCGGAAGAAACCTCACCCCGCCTCGATAACAAACCTGCGGGTAAGGCTCGTCGAGGAAGCCCTTGATGGGTTTGCCGTTCAGGTCCGTCGCGCCCGCGGGCGCTTGCAAGTACACCGGTCCGTTGCCGTAGTTGCTGATGTCGTCGCCCGCGACGTTCCAGCCGTAGCCGCCGGTGGCGTGAAAGCACGACTTCGGAATCAAGAAGTGCGCGCCCAGGCTCGCCATGTCGTCCCACAGGTCGGCGAGCAGCGCGGGGTTCCGCAGCATCAGCGACGGATCGTCCGCCCGCGTGAAGCCCGTGGCGCCGCGGCCGAGATCGCGGGTCCCGCCCGCGGGGAACTCGCTGCCGCCCGCGGCTGCGAGCTGGGGCGCCAGCAAGAGCCCGCAGACAGCCAGACAGAGCGATTCGCCGATCCGACGCATTCGATCTCTCCTCCGCGAAAACGCGAGCCCACTCCTAGTGGGTCAGCCCCGGCGTGCGCAATCAGGGGGAACCCATTTTGGGCTATCAGGTAGAGATTCTTAGGGATCGCGACAGGATCTGGGTGTGCCGCGGTGTCACCCTGACACCTGATTACTTGTGGGCCCACACGCATTTCGGGGATTTGGGGCCCAAGAAGAGGTACACGCATGTCGAGCAAGATCGCAATCGGCCTGTCCCGCATACTCGTTCGCAGCTTCGCCTTGGTGTTGCTCGGCGGCGTCCTGACCGCGGCCTGCGGCACCAACGCTTCGACGAACACGCCGGGCACCACCGGCACGCCAGGAGCCAGCGCGCCGGCAGCCACCGGCAACGGCGCGGGCACTGGCACACCCGCGGCCAGCGGCACGCAGCCCGCGTCGAGCGCGGGCACCGGCACCCCCGGGACCAGCACGACGCCGGGAACCATGCCGAGCACCATGGGCACGACCCCGATGGGCGGCACGATGGGAGCGGCCGGCGCGGGGATGATGGCGGCCGGCGGCGGTACGGGCGGCATGGGCGGCGGCGCAGCCGGCGCCGGCATGGCCACGGCCGGCACCGGAGCAGGCACCGGCGGGACCATGGCGCCGGCCGACTGCATGAAGGGGACGACCAAGGGCTCCGAGGTCGTCATGATCGGCGACTCCTACCTCGCGCTGAGCGGCGATGTGACCACCGTGCTCGAGCAGACCGCCAGCATGGCGGGCGCGCCCAGCGGCTACCGCACGTACTACGTGAGCGGCACCTCGATGGGCAACGGTCAGATCCCGAGCCAGTTCGATCAGGCGCTCGCGGCGGACAAGGACATCAAGTTCGTCATCATGGATGGCGGCGGTAACGACATCCTGTTGCTGAATCCGATGTGTCAGAGCCTGGCCGATCCCGGCAGCGATCCGAGCTGCATGAAATCGGTCGCGGACTCGGAGACCGCGGGCGCGGCGCTGCTCCAGAAGATGGGCGACAACGGAGTGCAGCAGGTGGTGTGGTTCTTCTACCCGAACCTCGACCCGGGCTTGGGCGCTGGAAGCATGCCGAACAACATCCTGTCGTACGGGTTTCCCATCATGCAGAAAATGTGCGAGGGCGCGACTGCGGTGAAGTGTCATTTCGTCGACATCCGACCTGCGTTCATGGGAATGAACGCGCAATACATCGGCTTCGACGGCATCCATCCGACGCTGGCAGGCTCGACCGCAATCGCGGGTCTGATCTGGGACACGATGAAGGCGAACTGCATTGCGCAGTAGTCTCGGTGATGGGGCGTAGGCGACGTTCCCTTCTGCTCGGCTTCGCCCGGGCTCGCGTAGCGGCGTCTCTCGCACGCAGGCGCAAACCAAGGAGAGCTCGTGATGAGGCGGTATTTGGGCCTAGGCGTATGTTGGGTCGGCGCGCTCTTCGCGCTGAGCGCGGGTTGCGCTTCCAAGAACAGCGGTGGCAGCACGCCGGGCGCGGCCACTGGCGCGGGTGCGAGCGCTGGAACAGGCGCAGGCGCGAGCGCGCAAAGCGGCGGCTCGGACGCCGGAGCCATCAACCTCGCCTGCCCCGAGCACATCGGTCCGTTCGACGGACCGTACGCGCCCAAGGGCGCGTGTTGCTACCGCACCGCGAATACCACGCGCCTGGCGAAGCAAGGCGACTCACCGATGGCGACGCTCGAGTACCGCCTCAACTACGTCCAGACCACCAACCATCCGTTGACGCTGGGGCTCGAGACGATCAAGAACCTCAACATCATCCGCGTCGAAGTCGAGCAGCAGAGCTTGCTCTGGCGCTTCGAGGGACCGAGCAAGGACGGCAACTTCACCTCGGGCGACGGCGTGCTGACCTTCGGGGTGGGCCGCTACAACTGTGACGGTACGTACAGCTACTACTCGGACAAGGCCGCGCCGCCCCGGATGGAGTCGAGCGACGACCCGGCGCGCTGGGCACCGCACGACATGCCGATCACCATCGACGCGACCAAGGAAGTTCCCGCGCGCTACAAACCGGTTTGGAGCAAGAACCCCAACCGTACCTTCAACGTCACCCCGTTCTTGAACACCTCGACCTTCGCGATGGACTGGGAGCTCTACGACCAGGGCTTCGCGCTCGAAAAGATGCCGACCGATGCGGCTTCGCTCGACTGCGTCGGCAAGCGCACCGACAACGGCCTGTGGGAGACCGGCGGCAGCTTCCTCGTGTACGTGCGGCTCGACAAGAACGATCACGATCCGATCTCGGCGCTGGCCGAGCAGACGATGTGTCAGTTGCTCGCGTTCGGTGTGGTCGTGAAGAAGGACGATCCCATCAACAATTGCAGCGGCACTCGCTGCATGCCCGGCTCCGCCAGCTGTTCATGGCTGAAGCTGCCCGACAGCTTGTGTCCGACGACCGACGACGAAATGGGCAAATGGGGCTGCCACATCGGCGACCCGAGCAACCCAGACAAAGAGAAGACCAACTGCACGATGGACGCGCCCGCTGCGGCGCTCGATCCGGACAAGGGTGCGACCTCGGAAGGCCAGTGCTGCGATCCGCTCGGCATGGGCAAGGACGGCTTGCCGGCCTGCAACGCGTACATGCTGCGCAACGAGTTCGTCGCTGCGGCGGCCGAGATCACGGACGATCCCAAGGACCAGGTCCAGCAGAACTGCACCGCTAAGAACTGACGGTCGCGAGCAGCTCGGCGGCGGCGACGCGCAGAGGCTCCATCGTGAGCAGCGCGGCGCCGTCGCGCGTCAGCACCAGCAAGTCGCGGGCGCGCTTTCTTTCGCCGGCATCACCGTCGTCGATCAGCACGCGCGCGAGCTCGTAGCGCGTGCGCGCGAGGTGAGGGCGCAGGCCGAGCCGCTCGTGGTCTGCGAGCGCACGCTCGAAGTGAGCGCGCGCCTGCTCGGGGCGACCGAGACTGCGGCTCAAGATCCCGAGAAAGTGCGAGACCACGCCGTAGCAATGCAGCGACAGCGAAGCCACGCAGAGCTGTGGGTAGGGCTCGAGCAGCTCGTACAGCGCGGCCGCGTGGCCGACGGAGCGTGTGGCCGCGCTCGTCGTCGACAAGTGTCCGAGGATTGCGAGGTAGTCGCGGCTCTTGGGCAAATCGTACAGGGTCGACACCGGCAGTGCCTGCAGCGCCGCGCTGGCTTCCTGCAGCAAACCGAGCTGAACCAGCGCGTGCAGTTTGTACGCGTGCACGGTCGGTGCGTCTCCAGGGTCGCCGCGGAGCGCTGCGGAGAGCTGCGCAGCAAACGGCCTGATGTCGCTCGTCTGGCGGATCAGCTCGCCCCAGTCGATCGCCTCGAGCGTCTTGCGTCCGTGGAGCTGGCCGCGCTCCGCGCGGTCCTTGAGCGCGGTGAGGGCCGCTCTGGCTTCGGCGAATTCCCCGACGTTCATCTGCAGCACGGCGCGCATGCGCTCGTAGTGCCAGATCAGCTCGGAGTGGTGGAGCGCGTTCGCGGTGGCACCGAAATCGTCGACCACGCGTTGCACCTCGGTCAGCTGGCCGCGCTGCAACAACGCGACGATGCGTGCGACCCGCAGCTCGATCGACCACGCGCCGCGCTCGAGACCGCCGCGCGAGGAGGATAGCCGCTCGAGCTCGGCCGCGATGGCGCTCGCGCGTTCGTGATCGTCGGGCCCGCCCGCGTAGTAGAGCTTGGCGTGCAGCACCGCGCGCATGGCAGCGTCGCTACCGCTCGCGCGCGCCAGCGCTTCGGCCTCGGAAAGCAATGAAGCCACGCGGTCAGCGTGGGTGCAGCTCGGCGGCGTCCACGAAAGATGCGCGAGCACGATTGCGCGCGCCGACAGATTGTTCTCCGGCAGCAACTTCAAGGCGGCCTCGAGCACTTCGCACGCCGCCCCCATCGCGACGACACCCGGAGCGGGGCTCATCGCCTGTCCGGCCGCTGCCAGGATCTCGCCCAGGCCGTGCCGCCGAGCGAGCTCCACCGCCTGCGCGAAGTGCTCGACGAACGCTGGATCGCCAGTGGCCCGTTCGCTGGTCGCGAGATCGAACAACACGTTGCAGCGCCGCTCAGCAGAGCTTTCGGGGTGGAGGCGCAGCGCATCGAGCGCGCGGCGCAGAAACGCGCTCGCGTCGGCATAGGCGCCGATGCGGCTCGCCGCGCGGGCGGCTGCTTGCGCGTGCTCGACCGCGCGCCCGACATCGCCGCTCGGCAGCGCGGACAAGAGGTGGTGCGCGAGCTCCGCGCGGGCTGCGGCGTCTCCGAGTGGCCGCTGCGAGAGCGCGTCGGCGACGCGCTGATGCAAGCGGACGCGCGTCACGCTGCTGAGGTCGTCGTACAGTGCGGCGCGGATCAAGTCGTGGCCGAAGGCAAAGTCGGTGTGGCTCTGAGGGGCCGCCACGATCACGTGGGCGTTCATCGGCTCTTCGAGCGTATCGAGCACGGCTTCGCCCTCGCGTCCGGTCACGGCCGCGAGCAGGCCGAGATCGAAGCTGCGTCCGATCACCGCGGCAGCTCCGAGCACCTCGCGCGCATCGTCATCGAGCTGGCGCAGCGATCTACGCACGATGTCGAGCGCTGGTCCTGGCAGCGCGAGCTCGCTGGCCGCGGGTGCCGGGCCGTCCACGAACGGACGCAACAGCTCGACCATGAAGAATGGATTGCCTTCGCTCTGCGCGAACACGGCGTCGGTCAAAGCATTGTGGGCGTCGCCGAACACCTGGGCCGTGAACGCCGCGACGTCGTCCGCGTGCAGGCGAGGCACCACGATGCGCTCGCAATCGCGGTGACCGAGCACGTAGTCGAGGGCCAAACGACACCGTGGCTCGGGCGGCAGCTCGGTGTCGCGCACGGTGAGCAGGAACAGCACCGGCCGCGATGCGGCCTCGACCAAGAGGTGCGCGAGCAGTTGCAGCGACGCGGCATCCGCCCACTGCATGTCCTCGAGCACGATCAGCCAGGGCTGGGTCGCGGTGACGGAGGCGACCACTCCGCCGATCCAACGCAGTGTTCGGTGCCACGACTCGGTTGCGCGCGACTCCCAGCCAGCCTGTCCAGCGTCGTCCCTCGCAGCGTCGCCCTGCGAGGCTTGCAGCGGCTCGTCGAGCGCTTGCGAGCGCAGCTCGGCCGGGAGCTGCGGGTCGCAGCTGCGCACGATCTGCAACCATGGCCAGAGTGGCGGCGCGTCGCCCAGCGCGTGGCAGCGCCCCCACGAGACGCGAAAGCCCTCGCGTTGAGCGCGTTCTTCGAGCACCTCGGCGGCTCGCGTCTTGCCGATACCCGCTTCGCCGAGCAACGCGCACGCGGTGCCGCGCCCTGCGCGTGTGCGTTCGAGCGCAGCGTGCAAGCGACCGAGCACGGCTGCTCGGCCTACGAACGGCAACCCGGTCGACCCCGAGGATGCGGCGGTCGCGGCCGCGGACGCACGCACTGGCGCGCCGATCCTTCGCACCGGCCGCAGAAATCGATAGCCGCGACCGTACACGCTGCCGATCACGCGCTTGTCGCCGCCGCCCAAGACCTTGCGCAACTTGGCCACGCAGACGCTGATTACGTTGTCCCCGAGCGCCCGGCTCTGCCACACGTTGTCGATCAGCTCTTCTTTGGTCACGAGCCGATCTGCGTGGAGCAACAGGTACGCGAGCAGCTCGAGCACGCGAGCGTCTGCCTTCAGCGTCACCCCGCCGCGCCGCAGCTCGCTGGACACTTCGTCGAACACGAATTCGTCGAAGGCAAAAGGCATTTCGCAGAAGGTTAGCAGCTCGGCGCGGCGCGCACAGCGACGTGCTAGCGGCTCAGGCCCACGCGGCGGCGCGCGAGCAGGCAGGCATCACCGCCGACCTCGAACTCGACGCACGCGCTCGGGCGGTTGCCATACACACGGCAGCGATAGGGCGTCGCGGCATCGCCGTCACCGTCGAGCGCCACGCAATGACCCTCGGGCCGCGGCAGGAACGCGCCGTGGCGGCTTTCGCGCACGAGCTCGGGGTGTCGTTTGCGGATCGCGTCACGCGGGCGGACCGGCACGAGGTCGAAGCCCTCGCGGCAGCAGGCGCCGCAGGACCCGCAACCGTCGATCGACAGCTTGGGCTCGAAGCGCTCGCACGCGCGGTCCGCAGGCGCGACGCGGCGTGCGATCGAGCCCGCGCCCTTGCGGGTCTGACGGCAGCGCGTCACCGCGCGCCCAGGCCCTGCCGAGAACATCCACGCGCAATTCTCGCAACGCTTGCTCTCGTCACGGCCGAGCGGAAAACCGCTTGCGTGCAAGGCCACGGTATCGCCCCAGAGCGATCGCTCGCCTGAGAACGGTCTGACGGCGTCGGCGACCTTGGCAGTCGCGGCCAGTGCCGAGTGCACCGCCTCGCCGATCGCGCCACCGCGCGCGCGCTGCCAAGCCTCGCGTGCGAGCTCGATCGCCAGGTCGTCGCCGGGCGCGAGCGGGTCCTCGGGCAGCGCGTCCCAGTACGGCCGGTGATCGGTCGTGACCGCGAACAGCCCGCGCAACCCGTAGCGGTTGCTGAGCGCCGCTTGCAGCCGGTGACAGGCGTGCTCGCGCACGAGATCGTGCTCATCGGTGTTGGACAGGCCCCAATCCACGCTCTGCAACGCGTCCTTGCCGCTCACGAGCGCGTGGCAAAGCTCGTGGAGAACGATCTGCGCGAGCGAGTCGTCGGCGTCGAAGTGCTCGGAGGTCGCGATCGTGAGCTCCCCGCGTCCGTCGTAGCTCGCATAGGCCGCATCCGAGCGGCGCACGCGCAGCCCGAGCTTGCGCGCAGTCGCGAGCCAGATCTCGTCGACCGGATCGACGTAAAGCCGACTGGAAGCACGGGGCGCGTGCGACCCCACATCATTCATCGTGCAAGTTGTTGGGCACGGCATCGAGCGACACGGCCATGGCGTTGAAGCCCTTGTCGACGTGGAGCACCTCGCCCGTGATGCCGGTCGCGAGCGGGCTGCAAAGAAAGGCCGCAACTGCGCCGACCTCGGTCGCGGTGATCGCCTCCGGCAGCGGCGAGTTGCGCTGGTTGTAGTCGATCATCGCGCCGATGAAGCCGATCGCGCTCGCCGCGCGCGACGCCCAAGGCCCGGCGGAGATGCTGTTCACGCGTGCGCCGTAGAGTCGTCCCGCTTCGTACGCGAGCGTGCGCGTGTCGCTCTCGAGCGCAGCTTTGGCCGAGGACATGCCGCCGCCGTACCCGGGCACCACGCGCTCGGCAGCCAGAAAGCTGAGGTTCAAGAACGCGCCTTGCGGGCGCAGCAGCGGGCCCATGCGCTTGACCATCGACACGAAGGAGTACGCGCTCGAGCCGATCGCCGACAGGTAGCCTTTGCGGCTGGTGTGGATCAGGGCTTTTTTGACCTCGGGGCCGTTCGCGAAGCTGTGCACCACGATGTCGAGCGGCTTCTCGCCGAAATCAGCGCGCAGCTTGTCTGCCACGCCCTGAATCGAGAAGTCGTCGTGGTCCTTGTAGCGCCGGTTCTCGCGTACCTCCGGCGGCGCGTCGGCCAGCGTGTCGAAGTCCCCGTCGAAGGCGTAGATGCGCTCGAGCTGCATCGAGCCGCCATCCGGAAACTCGAGCGAGTCCTTGATCTTGCGCTCGAGCAGCTTGGTGAAGATGGTGTAGGTCGGCGGCCAGGTTCCGACGCACACGCTGGCGCCGGCCATGGCCAGGTGCTTGGAAATCGCGAAGCCGAAGCCGGCGTCGTCCGCCACGCCCGCCACGAAGGCTCGCTTGCCCGCGAGGTCGATCTTCAACATGGCGCGCAGGGTAGCTCAATCGGGGCTTGTGCGCGCGCTGGTCGGGGACACCAGGGCTGGGGGCCGAGGTGTTTGGCCCCAGGTCCCTTGGCGGCCATGTTTTGGCCAAACAATTGCCCAGATTTGAGTCCGCTGAGTCGCATTTTGCCGTGCTTTTTTGAGCTTCTGGGATATCGCAGTCTCGTGAGTTCCTGCTAACTTTGGCGGTGGGTCATTGGGTGTCTTTTGGTGGCAGTGGGCGTCACCGAACCACAACACGGAACGGGAGGTAGTCCATGCGGCAATTTCATTTCCAAGCGCCGAGCGCGGCGCTGCTGCTGCTCTGCGGTTGCGCGGCTGCTACCGACGGCACGTCCGGCGGTAACAATCCGGTTGCGCCTCCGGGCGCCAGCAGTCTGACGGGTACGGGCGGGGCAGCTGCCAGCATCGGCGGCGGCGCCGCTGGCGCACTGGGCTCCGGCACAGTCAAAGCCGGGACCGGGGGCGCAGTGGCTCCTGGCGGCATGATTGGCGCTGCAGCCGCGGGCGCGATTCCCCCTGCCACGGGCGGAACGGGCGCTCCGAAGCCGACAGGCACCGGAGGCGTGCCTGGAGGCACCGGCGGAACCGCGGCCATGGGGCCAACCGGTACGCCGGCACCCATGGGGGCCATGGATCCCGTGATCCCGATGGTCTCCGGAGACTGCCCGATGTTCGTCGACGGAACGATCACGTTCATGGGCCTCGGCGGCATTCAGCTCGTCACCGGCCCGAAGCCGGCCTCTGCGTCTGCGCCGATGGTCTTCTACTGGCACGGCACCGGCTCCACCTCGGGCGAGTTCGCGTTCATGGCGGCGCAGGTCCAACAGGGCGTGGTCCAAGAAGGCGGCGTGCTCGTGTCGTTCCAAGACACCACCGGCGGCGACCTGCTGTCGGGCACTGCGATCTTCGGCGCGGGTGATTTCAAGCTCACGGACCAGCTGCTCGCGTGCGCGGTGAGGGACCACAACGTCGATCCGCGTCGCGTCTTTGCAACGGGCTGCAGCGCCGGCGGACTCTTCTCGGGCGCGATGGCCGCCGAGCGGTCGAGCTATATCGCTGCCGCTGCGTCGAACTCGGGCGGTTGGACCGTGCCCGTGATGTTCGACTCCATGCACACGCCGCCGTTCATGGCCGTGCACGGCGCCGCGGGCTCCGACGTGGTGGTCATCGACTTCTCGCAGTCCAGCATGACGCTCGAAACGGCGTGGGGGCAAAGGGGCGGCTTGTCGATCGATTGCGATCACGGCGGCGGCCACTGCGGCGGCGCCGGTCAGGCGCCCGCCATCTGGACCTTCTTCGAGGCGCATCCCTTCGGCGTGAGCCCCGACCCGTACGCCGGCGGCCTGCCTGCGGGGTTCGATCCCGTCTGTAAGCTCATCAGCAAGTGAGCGGCGGCGAGCCGCCGCCCACACTTCCGAAGCGCTTCACGCGCGCGCCGCGGTGCTTCGAGCGCCCGCGGTCTCGCGTGCGATCGCAACGACGCAAGCGGCCGTGATCAGCAGGCTCACGGGCAACCACTGCCACGGCATGGGCTTGTCCGTGCCGTAGCCGACGTCGAGCGTGGTGCTCTGCACGACTGCGATCGCCGCGCTGTTGTTGGCGACGTGTCCGACGATGGTCGCGCCCGTGCCGCAGCGCGAGCGAACCCACGCCAGAAAGAAGCCGAGCGGCAGCACGCCCACGACGTGGTGCGGATCGACGTGGAAAAGCGCGAAGCCGATCGCAGACAGCCCGATCGCGAAGCCGCTTCGCTCGGCCGCGGTCTGCAAGAGGCCGCGGAACATCAGCTCTTCGGAGACACCGGGCAGCAGCGCCAGTGCGGGCCAGCTCAACGCCCACGGCAGGTCTCGCACCAGATCGTGCAGCATCGGCAGCACGCCGAGGTTCAGTTTGGGCAGCAGGGTTTGCATGCTGCGCATCAAGAAGTCGGCGGTGGGGCCAAGCGCCACCGTGCCGACCGCAGCGGCAATGCTCGATCGCGCCGAGATCTTGCGCAGACCGAGCGCCGCGGCCACCGGCAGACCTGCGAGCGCCGGTGCGAGCACGCACACGAAGATCATGGCGCCTGCTTGCACCAGCATCGCAGGCGCGAGCAACCACGCGGCTGGCGGGTGTGCCGATGCGGGCAGACCTCTCGCGTGCAGCCACGCGCGCACGAGCGCTGCCGCAGAGCCGGCCGCCAGCTGCGCGCCGAGGCCGCCGAACAGCACCCAGAGAGCGGCTTGCCAAAGCGGCAAGCGGCCCTCTTCCTCGATTACCGGGGAGGGCACGCGCCCTCCCCGCCCCGCCGGCCTCGTTTCGGGGTTGGGGTCCCCGAAACCCCAACGGGACGTCGGGGCCCCACGCCAGTTTGATATCGGGGAGGGCACGCGCCCTCCCCGCCCCCCCCCCCGGGGCCCGCGGGGCCCCCCCCCCCCCCC
>JBIOJD010000043.1:0-15633 GCA_044450485.1 Polyangiales bacterium
GCAGATCGCTGTAGACGAGCAGCGCGCCCGGCTGCGACCGCTCGACTTCGTCGAGGCACTGCTCGAGGCCTGCCAGCACCTCGCGCCCGATCTCGTTGAGGGGCGCGTGCGCCAAGCGCACCTCCATCACCCCGTCGCGCCACGTCCAGTCGATCATCGGTACATCTGCTCGATCGCGTCGCGGTAGCGCGCCTCGATCGCCTTGCGCTTGAGCTTCTGATTCGCGGTCAACAGGCCGTTGTCGGCGCTCCACGGCTCCGGCACGCGGTAGAGCCTGCGCACACGCATGTAGTGCGGGAGCTGCGCGTTCACCTCGTCGCGCACGCGATCGAGCTCGTGCGGGTCTGCGTCACCGGTGACGATCGCGGTCAGAAACGGCCGACCGTGCCCGACCACGAGCGCCTGCTGCACGCGCGCCGAGGCCTCGACCAGACGTTGCTCGAGCGGCGCCGGCGGCACGTTGTGGCCCGACTCGGGCACGAGCACCTCCTTGACCCGACCGATGACCTTCACGTTGCCGCGCCCATCGATCTCGGCTTGGTCACCCGTGTGAAGCCATCCATCGCGCAGCGCTTCGGCGCTGGCTTGCGGGCGGTTCCAGTAGCCGAGGAAGACGTTCGGGCCTCGGCACAGCAGCTCGCCCTCCGGGCCCAGCGTGATCTCGCAGCCCTCGATCGCATGACCGACGCGGCCCGGTACGACGCGCGTCGTGTCGTCGATGGTCGCGATCGCCGTGGTCTCAGTCAGGCCGTAGACCTGATAGACGGGTATGCCGATCATCTCGAACCAGCGCTGCGTGGCTTCGCCGAGCGGCGCGGACCCGCACACCAAGAACTCGAGGTTCGCGCCGATCGAACGCCTCACTCGCGGGAACAGCACGCGCTGCGCGAGCGCCAAGAACGCGCGGTCGACGAGCCCGCCGCGACCGTCGCTCTGCAACGCGTGCGCGGCCACCGCGCGCTCGTACACGGCGAACAGCGGCCCACCGGTCTCGCGCAGTCGCTGAATCACGGCGCTGCGAATACGCTCGAGCAGGGCAGGCACGTTCAGGCAGTAGTGCGGCGCGGCGACCTGCAGCTCCTGCTGGAGGCGCTCGAGGTCCGTGCTCATCATCAGCGAATTGCCACGCACGAGCTGGCTCAAGAGCATGATGCGCGAGCCCGCGAAGCAGAACGGCAAGTACTGAAACACCCGGTCTTCCGTGTGCCGTGCCCGAGACATCTTGCCGAGCTCGCGCACGGTCACGCCGAGCATGTGGTCGATGTTGGCGTAGCTCAGCATCGCGCCCTTGGGCTCACCGCTCGTGCCCGAGGTGTAGATGATGGTGGCGGGCGTGTCCGTCGCCACCTCGGCAGGAGGTCCGGTCAGGGGCTCCGACGCAAACGCTTCGGCGTAGGTCGCGATCCGGCCGTGCTCGGGCCAGGATTCGGCCAGCGCGAGCGAGAGCGCGTCGTCGGCCGTGAGCAGCAGTCTCGGCCCGCAGTCGCGCATCATCGCCGCGAGCTGCGTCGGTGCCTGCCGCGTGTAGAGCGGAACGCAGATGGCGCCCTCGGCCATGATCGCGAGGTCGACTGCGACCCAGCGCGCACCGTTCGGGGCGAGCAGTCCCACGCGGTCACCGGGGGCCACGCCGGCGGCGCGCAAGAACCCGCGAGCGCGCGCAACGTCCGAAAGCAGTTGTCGGCCGCTCGTGGCCACGAGCTCTGGCCCCTGCACCTCATACAGTACTGGTCTGCTCCCAGCCGCTTGGCAGCCCTCGAAGATGCGGTGAACGAAGCTCACGCGTACTCTCCCATCAAGCGTTGCAGCGCAGGCGAAAGTTCTGGGATGAAGTGCTCGAAGCTACGTGGCACGTCAGGGAGCTCGAAGGTCGGGTACACGCGCGCGACCTCGTCCGCGAAGTCCATGCCCATCAGGCCCATCGTCCTGATCTGGCTCGGCACGAAAGCCAGAGTCTCGCGCCGCACGCGCTCGGCCTCGCGCTCGAGCCGAAGCAGCGCGCTGCGCAACTTGTCCGCGAGCCCTTCTTCGTCCACACGCAACAGCAGGTCGGGATGACCGCGGTCGCACAACAAGTTGGCGATGCGCTCGTCCATGGTCACGCCCAGCGACGGCACACCGGCGGGCATCGAGGTCACGATCGCGTGGTAGCGCGAGCTCACGAGCAACGATGCATTGCGCAGCACGCTGACGAGCTCGTACATGTCGAGCTGGTCGCTCACCAGCACCGGCGCCCGCACGTCCACCTTCTTCGCCAGGTCCTCGCACGCGCCGCGATCGAGCATCTCGGTGCCGACGATCGCCACGAACGCGCCTCGCTCGCGCACGAACGCGTTCACGGCCGCGGCCAAGCCCGAGAGATACGCCTCGTAGTTGGCAGCCGCTTCTTCGGACCACTCGTGAAAATAGAAAGACTTGTAGTGCTCAGCACGAAATTGCCCGCCGAAGCGGTGCGCGGCGGCTTTGAGCAAATCGGGCTTGGTAGGCCACCAGAACGGATTGATCGGACACACCACGAGCAGTCGCTGCACGCCGTCCCAGCCGTGCCGCCGCAGCAGCTCGGCGCCTCGCGCTCGCGGTGCAGGCTCGAAGGTCCAAGCCGTGTCGGTCCCGCCGCGCGTCCGGATGCCCATGCCCTCGAGGATCCCCCGCGAAGGCTCGTTTCGGCACAGCACGAGCGAGTCTCGACAACGCCTCCGCACCAGATCGCGAAGCGCATCGTCCATCGTCCCAGCTTCGGCACCATAGCCGACGCTGAGCTTGCCCTCGGCGGCGGCGAGGCCGAGTGCACCGGCCATCATCACGGAAAGCGCGTTCGCGAACTTGGACTTGAACATCGAGCCCTCGCACGCGATCACGCCGTGATGTTTCGTGCACTCGTCGAACAGGAACTTCGGATACAGCGTGGGCAGGAGCACCTGTCGAACGCCCCGGAAGTAGCCCGCCGAGAGCGCCGGATCGATGGTGAGCAGGCTGAGCTCGACCGCTTCGGCTCCGAGCACCACCCGGAGCTGCCGGATCATCTCCTCGACGCGCACGTCCGCGCCGGTGTTGCGTGTCCCGGAGTAGCCCGCGAGCAGGAGCTTGAGCGGGGCGCCGGGACGAAACCGCGCGCCACCGAGATCGAGCGCGTGGCGCACCGCGGCCGCGTCGACGAGCGCATCCATCGCGCGCATCAAGGCGCGATCGGGATCGGCGACTTTACCGATCAAGTCCCTGATCAAGCTGGCGATGGCGCCACCTCCAAGCTCGGCCCGGGCTCCGGCCACGGCAAGTGCGGATACTCGAAACCGTGCTCGAGCGCGAAGTCGAGCACCTGCCCGGCGTACGCGCTGAACGGCCTGGGCGCGGCGCCGAGCTCTTCGACCACGCGGCTGTTGTCGAACACCGTGTCGAACACGACGTAGGGCCAGAACACCTTGAGCAGCGATGCCGGTCCGGAGACTCCGAGCCCGCGCGGTGAGCTCGCCAGCGCGCCCACGAGCCGTCCGAACGGTTGCTCGAGCGCGGGTGCAAATTTGTACGCGAGCGGGCGGCCGTTCACGCGCAAGCGCTCCATCAACGCTTCGTGCGTCTCGGCGCCCTGCCCCGCGCTCAGATGATAGATGCCGTACTTGGGTGCGGGTCGCTGGTGGATGTCCGCAATCGCGTGGCCGACGTAGTCCGCAGGCACGATGTCGTGACGCGCGCTCGGGTGCAACGGCACGACCTTCATGCGCGCGAGCGTGAGCACGGCACGCACCATGTCGAACTGCGTGGTCGCGCCGAAACGCGTGTCTCCGATCACCGTCGACGGCCGAAAGACCGTGCGCGGCACATCCGGTAGCAGCGTCTCGACCATGTGCTCGCAGAACTTCTTGGTCCGAGCGTACGGGTCGTAGTCCCGACGGTTCCAGTCGATGGCCTCGTCCTCACGGACGACCTCGTGGCTGCGCTCGCCTGCGACGGCGGTGGTGGACACGTCGCTGAAGCGTCGCAGCCCGCGGCGATCCTGGACCGCGCGGGCGAGCTTTATCACCTCCAGCGTTCCGCGTTGGTTGACGTTCAGGCACAGCCGCTCCGAGCGCCGGTTCAACGAGGCGGCGATGTGGATGATCGAGTCGACCGAATCGAGTAGGCGCGCAAACCCATGCTCTGAGAGGCCGCAGCGCCGTTCGGTGATGTCCCCCAGGTGGATCTCCACGCGCGCCCGCAGATGAGACGTGAAGACCCCGAACGGCATGTGGAGCTGCAGCGCCTTCCACAGGCGGCGCTCGGCCTCTTGCTCGTCCTTGGCGCGCACGAGCAGCGCCACGCGCGCGTGATGCGTTTCGAGCAAGCGAGCGACGACGTACGAGCCGAGATACCCGGTCGCCCCAGTGATGAAGATCGCCGTCACTAGGCCTCCGTCGCCAGCGACTCGACCTCGGAGCGAGCAGTGACCGAGACAGCAGCCGGTTCGGAGCCGAGCTGCACCGGATGGAGCGGCCGATAGCGCTCGGGCTTCTTGCCCTCGATCAGCGGAAAGGCCCAGCGCCGGAGGCCCGGCATGTGGACCTCGATCCAGTACTTGCGCCAGTCGATGCGCTCGGGCTCGAAGCGCAGCTGCGGTTCGATCGCGGGCGTGCGACCGATCGCGTTGCACTCGAAGACGTGAAAGCTCTCGTACATGAACGGCAAGTACAGCTCGACCATCTTCTCGATCTGCTCGAGCTGCTGGTCGGCGCGATCGAGACGTGCGTGGAGCTTGCGGGCCTTGGCTGCGAGCTTGTCCGGCAGCAGATCGAGCGCCTCGCGCGCGCCGGCGAGCAGGGAGCGGTTGCGTTGTACCGAGAACGCATTGTCTGGCTCGACCAACACCGCGTCGAAGCGCGACTTCAGCACGCGCTCGTTGCGGGTGCTCCCGTGCTGCCGGTAGTGCCTGCGATGCGCGAGCACGATCAGCTCGGCTGCCCGGCCGACCGAGAGCCGATGCCGATCGGAGGTCCCCACGTGGTAGACGGGCGCCGCACGCCCGAGCAGCAACGCGGCGCCCGCGATGCTCATCGCGTTGCACACGAGATCGACCGGAATCACGTCGAACGGCGCATCCGGCTTGGCCGGAATCATCCGAAACCAGCTCCCCATCACGTACGCCAGGGGAGCAGTCCCGTTGAAGCTCTCGTTCCAACCCGCAAACGGGAACTCGAGCGAGCTCTCGACGATGCTCGGACGCAGCACCGCCATCCGCAGTCTGCTGCCACGCTGTTGCAAGAGCGACTCGGCCAAGCTCTTGGTGTACGTGTACGTGTTGGGCCAACCGAGTCTTTGCGCACGCTCCATGCCTTCGTCGACCAGTGCCTGCTTGAGATCTTCACGTAGGCGCCGGCGCGTCAGGCTCGCCACGAGCTTGTGGTGGTCGCCGTGTCGTCGCTCGCGGACCATCGCCTCGGTCTCTTCACGAACGCGTTGCTCGTGTTGCGGAGACTCGTGCTCGCTGCAGATGCGGCGGGCGGCCGCGCGCGCCTCGGCGAGCTCGCGGCCGGCATCGAAATCTTGCGCCAACGGCACGTAGGCGGGCGTGAGCGCCTCGGGAACGTGCCCATATCGCCGCCCGGCCACGTAGCAGGTCGAGATGTGCAAGAGCGCCGCGCTTTCGCACGACTCGACGAAGCGGGCGACATTGAGGGTGCCGTCTACGTTCGACCCGAGGGCCTTGCGAAGGTCGGGATTGAAATCGACCAGGCCCGCGCAATGCACCACGAGGTCGAGGTCACGCCGAAGGCGGCGCGTGACCTGCTCGTCCGCAAGCAGATTCGTGTCCGTGATGTCGCCCTCGATGACCTCGATCTTGTCGGCGACGTAAGCCGACAAACGCGGTCCGAGCCGCTCGTGCAGCGGACCGAACACGGGCGAGGTGTTGATGATCTTCTCGAAGCGCCCGCGCGCCGACACCAACGCCTTGGGCCGCAGCAGCACGTAGATGCGCTCAACCTCCGGCACCCGATCGAGCATCAGCGCGAGCCAGACTTTGCCGACGAAGCCGGAGGCTCCGGTCAGCAGCACGTGCTTGCCCGCGAACGCCTGGCGAACCGAGATCGGATGCGAGTCAGACATCGTAGTCCACGATCGGCCAGTCGGTTTGACGCGCTGCGCGCCGCAGCGTGAAATCCGGATTGACGGCGCAAGCCGAGCCCACGGCCGACATCAGCAGCAGGTCGGGCCCGTGCGCCGCGTAGACGACCGAGCGCGACAGATCGATGTCCCGCTCCAGGGCATAGCGCCGCGCCCAGCTCACGGAATCGTGTCCTCCGACCACGGGCTCGCGCAACTTGCCCGTCACGTAGCCGTCACGCAGCTCGAGGTGATTGCACACGTAGTCGTCGACGTGCCGCAAGTGCTCGACCAAGAGCTCGACGACTTGAGACAGACCATCCGAAATCAGCACGACCCTGTGGCCCTTGCGCCGGGCTTCGCGCAACAGCTCGACCCCGCCCTGCAGCACGCGGTCGCGCAACACGCCCTCGAAGTACTCTTCGGCCAGCTCGGCCACGCGGTCTTCGGACATGTCGCGCAGGGGAAGATAGGCAAGCCTGTTCGCGAGCACCCGATCGCTTTGGCCGAGCAGCGAGTAGAGCGGCGTGGTGAGCGCCACCTGGCCCAACTTGAAGGCACGCTCGGCGAAGCCCGCGCAGTTGGCGGCAAAGTAAGCGGCAGCCGAGCAGGCGCCGGCGCCGACCAGGGGTCCCTCGATGCGAACGAATGCGGCAGTGTTGGAGCTGGTCATCTGGGGCGTTCGTGTGACCGGAAGGGAACGGCCGCGATGCTAGACTGACATGTCAGTCTAGTCTACCGGCGACCGGCATCCGGACGGCCAAACGGAAGCGGTCCCTGGTGACCGAGCCCAAATTTGAATCAGCAACCAGCCATGTACGTCACTTGCGCACTCGGCTTCCATCGACGCCCAAATCCTCGTAAGGTCAGGGGTCGTGCAGCCCGAGTGTCCGCTCGCGTCGCCGGACGATCCGGCCGCCACAGACTGGGAGCTCCTAGGATGAACAAGAGGAAACTGGCCGCGATCATCACCCTTCTGGCGGCCGCCGCGGCGGCCCTGCTGGCGATCGCCCCGGTCGCCCAAGCCGGCTCGCTCAAGGCGTCGATCTACCTGTTGCAGGCCTCGATCCCCGGCAACCTGAGCGAGAAGGCGTTGATCGGCTTTGCGCGCGCCCACGCGAACAAGCTGCTGCGCGAGAGCAACGAGCCCGAGCTCAAGAAGCGCAAGTGGAAGGCGGAGATGGTCATCAACTTCAACGCCCCAGTCGACGACATGGAGTTCCAAGTCCTGTTCTACGACGTGCAGGACGGACCGCGTCGCTTCGTCGAGGACATGTCGACCATGGTCAACGATCGAAAACAACGCACGTTCGTGCAGAAGATCACGCTGCCCCGGCCCTCGTTCAAGCCGAACCGGCAGATGGAGATGGTCGTGACCGTGCGGCGCTCCGAGGTCGGCCGACTCAAGTTCGGCGTGATCGGCGAAGAACAAAAGCGCAGCGGCGAAGTGTCGTTCTCCGACAGCGAGCGATAGAGCGGGGAGTCACGCGACTCCCCGCCCCGCCGGAGTGCATTGGTCGGGGCCCCACCCCACGCGGAGTGGGAGCTTCGCTCCCCTCTCGCGGCGAAGCCGCGATTCACCCCTCAGTTGCTGTTGCTCGCAAACTCGAGCTCAGCCCGAGACGGGCTTCATCCGGAACTGCTTCTTGTACTCGTTGCGCCAAGCCTTGTGACAGGCCTTGCAGGCGGCCTGTGTGGCTTTGAGGTCGCCAGACTTCGCAGCCAGGGCGCCGTCGGCCGCAGTCTTGGCCCAACCGCTGGCGCCGTCGTTCCACTTGGGATCCGGAACGAGCTTGGCGACCTTTTCGAGCGACGCCGCGACCGTCTTCAGGTCCTTGGCGTCGAGCGGGTCCTGCATGTTCTTTTCCATCCAGCCTTGCAGGGGGCATTTGGGCTGGCCCTTCTCGCCGCAGGTGCCGTCGGCGCGGGCATGGGGCTGCCGCACGAGCGCGAGACCTGAGACGAGGAGCGTGAACGAGAGCGCGATCGCAAAGCGTTTCATGGTTCTCCCTCGGGATTTGGACTGCGACGACGACGCGTCGCGAGCTATTCAGCCGACGATCTCGGCGGCGGAGCCTCCGCGCCGGCCTCGGGCGCCTTCACTTCACAGCGTTGATCGACGCAAGGTAGGCGAGGATCGCCTCCATGTCGTCCTTGCTCACGCGCTTCTCCGGAAACGGCTTCATCTTCCCGGAGCCCTCGCGGATCTGTTGGCGGATCCGCGCCGGTGTGTGCGGCGTGCCGATCAAGCTCGGGCCCACGTCCGCATCGCCGCCCGGGTGACAATCGTCACAGAACGTACCGAAGAGCTCCTTGCCGTGGTCGACCTCGGTCGAGGTAATCGGACCTTCGTACTGCGCGGTCTCACCACCGCTGGTCGCAGCCGATTTCGGCTCCGACGAGCCACCGCAACCCAAGAGCGCCAAACCCGCGACCACGAACAACGCTGTGTACCGACCCACGTGAAGACCTCCATGGATGCCGACTCGATCCCGAGCGGCAGGCGTGAATGAAAAACACGAATGGCGCCGAAAGCAAGGTCGATTCGAGCAAACGCACTGATTTGACGCCCAAACGTCGCCAAATGCAGGCAAGCCAGGTCAGATCGCGGCCCGAGCTGGCGCTAACCGCGAAGCGTCTGCAACGCGCGCAGGAAATTGCCGCCGAGGATTTTCTGCACACGCTGGGGCGAAAAGCCGCGCTCGAGCATGTGCTGCACGAGCCTCGGCAGCTCGAGACAGGTGGGCATGTCCCGAGGGGTGATGATGGCGCCGTCCCAGTCGCTGCCGAGCGCGGCATGATCCTCGCCGACCACGCGAACGATGTGGGCCAGGTGATCGACGATCAGCTCGGCGCGTCCGCCGCCGAAGTAGCTTCCGCCGAGATAGCCGCCGTGAAAGATCACCCCGACCACGCCGCCGGTGTCGGCCACGGCGCGCAGTTGCGCATCGTCGATGTTGCGCCAGCTCTTGCAAACCCCGTCGACACCGGTGTGCGAGACCAGCAGTGGACGGCTCTTGTCATGCACCGCCACCGCATCGGAGAACGCGCGCTTGTCGATGTGCGCGAGGTCGACGAACACGCGCAGCGCGTCGAGTCGCTCGACGTACGCGCGGCCGGCGTCGGTCAATCCGCCAGCGCCGCGGTCGAGCGGGGAGCTCGAGCCGCCGAGCCCCGAACGCGACAAGTGCACGAGCGTGACTGCAAGCACGCGGCCATCCTTCAGCACGTCGAGAGCCTGGGCGTCGCGGTCGAGCGCGTTGCCGCCCTGCACTGCGATCATGACCGCGTGCCTTCCGGCGGCTCGCGCGGCCCGATACTCGGCCAAGTTGCGTACGAGCGCGACCTGATCGTTCGCGTCCGTGCAGATGCGCTCGAGCTCGCTGATGTTGCGCCCGAACGCCGCTGCCCGTCCCGTGGCACCGCGCAGTGGGTTCGTGGTGATCGACCACAACGCGCCCGAGACTCCGGCTTCCCGCATGCGCGGAAAGTCCACTTGGCTGTAGTAGCGCGCGGAGAGCAGTCCACGGCCGTGGCGGCGGCGCAGGTCGTAGCCGAGCACCCGCGTCCAGATGAAGGAGTCGACGTGCAGGTCCACGACGTCGCTCGCGAGGTAAATCTCCGCAGCCTCGGGCGAGATGCCCAGCGCCCGGGCCAGTGTCGGTGCGTCCGGGGGCTGCGCTGCGGGCCCGGGGTCTCTGCTTTCGGCCATGGCGCGCGATCGTGAGCTGCGAGGCGGTCTGCTTTCAAGTCACCGGCATGAACCTTTGCGACGGCCTTGCGTCCACTTGTCGAGGGCACTGCCCGCGCCTATAAGAAGCCGTGACCCGAGCCGATCGGGGAGAGGACGATCACCATGCAGACTCGCCCGCCGCGCACGCGCCTCGCGCGAACCGCGACCTTCATCTCGAGCTTACTCGCTTTGCCCGCCTTGCTCGTCGTGCCCGTCGCCTGCAGCAGCGGGCCAAAGGCGGTACGGGGAACCGACCAGCCGGGCCTCGACTACGCGGCCATGAGCACCGGTCTCGACCGCCGCGACCTGCAGCGCATGCTCAACGAGAACATGGAGGCCATGCGCCATTCGGCGGTGGTGCAGCGTTGGATGCAGGAAGACCGGCCGCCGCTCGCGGTGCTGCCCTTGCAGAACGAGACCTCTGAGCACATCGACAGCGCGCTCAACGCGTTGCTCAGCGACGTCGAGACCCAGCTCATCAACTGGGGCGCGGTGCGGGTCATCAGCTTGCAGAACCAGCAGCAAATGATCGAGGAGATTCGCCGCCAGTACGCCGAAGGCTTCGACCAGACCAAGATCGCGCACTGGGGCAAGCAGATCGGCGCGCGCTATTTCGTCACCGGCAAGGTGTACACGACCGACGAGCGCGTCGGCGATCAGCGCCGCGTCCAGTATTATTTGTTCATGCAGGTCATGAACGTCGAGACCGGCGAGATCATGTTCCAGAACAAATCGAACACGACCAAGGCGATCATTCGCGACTAGTGTTTCCGCACGAACCGAGCGCGTTCCTTCTGGGCACGCTTCTGCTTGCGGGCTGCGCCGGCCACGCCGAGCGCACGCAGGCGGCCCGCACGGCGCTCGATGCGAGCCGACCGCAGGAGGCGTTGCAGGCGCTGAACGATCAGCTCGAAGTCGACAGCGCCAAAGAAGTCCCGCCCAAGATCGCCGGCGACAACGTGCTCTTCGTGCTGGACCGTGCGGCGGTGGAGCAGCAGCTCGCGATGTACGCCTACTCGAGCCGCGACCTCGAGCTCGCCGACAAGCAAGTCGAGATGCTGGATTTTTCGCGGGGCACGCTCGACGACATCGGCAAGTACATGTTCTCGGATCAGTCTGGGCCTTACAAAGCGCCGGCCTACGAGAAGCTGCTGATCAACACGCTCAACATGATGAACTACCTCGCGCGCGGCGATCTCAACGGCGCGCGGGTCGAAGCGCGGCGCTTCGCGGTCATGCAGCAATTCGTGTCCGAGCACGACGGCATGGGCAAGGCGCTGTCGGGCCCGGGCAGCTACTTGGCGGGGTTCATATTCGAGAAGAGCAGGCAGCCGGGCGAGGCGCTGCGCTATTACGACGAGGCGCTGCAGTTCGGTAACTACGACACGCTGGCGGAGCCAGTGCGACGTTTGAGCAAGCTCGACCCTTATCGCACGCCACGCCTCGAGGCGCTGATCAAGGGCGAGGCTCCCGCGAGCAACGACGGCTACGGCGACGTGCTCATGATCGTCAACTACGGCCGCGTGCCCGCGAAGATCGCCAAGCGCGTGCCCATCGGCTTGGCGCTCACGTTCGCGGCCGTGTACCTGAGCCCGCAGATGAACAGCAAAGCCAGCTACCTGGCGGCGCAGGGGCTCGTGACCTGGGTGAACTATCCGACGCTCGGCAAGCCCCGGGGCGAGTACGGCGTGCCGGTGTGCTCCGTGGACCAGCGCCCGCTCGAGCTCGACGGCATGCTCGCGGTGGACGAGCAGGCGCGGCAAGCGTGGAAAGACATCGAGGGCTCAGTCGTCGCGTCGGCGATCACGCGCCTCATCACGCGCGTGGTGACGGGTGAGGTCACGCGGCGAGCGGCCGGCGGCGGCTTGCTGGGCGCGCTGCTGAGCCTCGGGACGCAAGCGACGATGACCGCGGTGGACGTGCCGGATACGCGCAGCTGGTCCACTTTGCCGGCGCGCATCGCGTTCGGCCGCGCCCGGGTTCCAGCCGGCCGGCGCACCGTCACCCTGAGCGTGCGCGGCGTGGAAAAGCGTCAGGTCCTCGACGTCCCGGCCGGGGGCTGGGCGGTCGTGGTGCTGACCGTGCTCCGCTAGGCGCCGGGTCGGCTGCGGCACCAAGCGCGCAACTTCGCGAAACCACGCGGCGTTCTGATATGCTGGTGGCAGGAAGGACACGCGTGAGGGCGCGCTTCTTCGGTCAATACTTGGTGGCGAACGGCAAGGTGACGGCGCCACAGCTGTTGGCCGCGGTCGAGCTGCAGGATCGCAACAACGCCAAGCTCGGGGACTGCGCCGTCTCGCTCGGCCTCGCGACCCCGTTCGAGGTCGAACGCATCCTGGCGCTCCAGGCCAAGGAAGACCTGCGCTTCGGCGAGGCGGCCGTGAAGCTCGGCGTGCTCGATGACGATCAGGTGCGCCGCGTGCGCGCGACGCAAGCCGACGGCCACGTCCAGCTCGGCGAAGCGCTGGTCACGCTCGGCTACTTGAAGCCTGCGGAGGTCGAGGCCGCCGCCGCTCAGTTCCTGACCGCCGAGGCGCGGCTCGAGCCCGACGTGGTCACGATTCCGGATGCGCTGCCGCTGCGCGAGATCGCGTTCGAGCTGTTTCACTTGGCGCACAAGCTGCTGCTGCGGGTGTGCGAGCTCGCGAACAAGACCGAGCGCCTGCACGTGATGCAAGACGTCTTGCCGCTGTCGGACCACAACGCTCGGCTCGCCATCTCCGGTGACGTACGGAGCTCGGTCCTGCTCGGGCTGCCGCACGAAATCGCCTTCGAGCTCGCGCGGCGGTTCAGCGGCGAGCTGCCACCGGACGAGCACCAGGTCGACGAGATCGTGCTCGATCTGGTCTCTCTGCTTTGCGCCAACCTGCAGTCGGTGCTGGCCGAGCAGGGCTATCGCGTGGAGCTGGGCACTGCAGAGCTGCTCGGCACGCGGATGTCCATGCCGCCCGGCGCGCGGGTCGCGATCGTGCCCTTCGTCACGCACCGCGGTCAGGTGCTGGTCGGCCTTTCGCTGCCGTGGCCGTGACCTCGAGCCGCCGCGAGGGCCGGCGTGCCCTGGCCCGGATCTGCGTTCCGTGGTAGCCGGCAGGCAGCAAAACACCCATGGCCAAGGCCTCCGCACAACCCGCCAAAGGCACGCGCGACTTTCTGCCGCTCGACGTGCGTCGCCGCGACCACGTGACGAGCGTGATCCGCGACGTGTACGAGCGCCATGGCTTCGAGCCGCTGGAGACGCCGGCGCTCGAGCGGCTCGATGCGCTGCTCGGGAAGTATGGCGACGAAGGCGACCAGCTGCTGTTCAAGATCTTGCTGCGCGGCCAACCTCTGGTCGACGGCATCCGCGACGCCGCCGCACACGTGGCGGTACCCGAGAACCTGGTGCAAGGCCGCAGCGGCGTGACCGCACCGCGTGCGGAGCCGATGCTGGCGGATCTCGGCCTGCGCTACGACCTCACCGTGCCGCTCGCGCGCGTCTACGCGGCACACCAGGACAAGCTCGGCGTGCCCTTCAAGCGGTATCAGATTCAGCCGGTCTGGCGCGCGGACACGCCGGGCAAGGGGCGCTACCGCGAGTTCTATCAGTGCGACGTGGACATCGTGGGCTCGACCTCGCTCTTGGTCGAGGCCGAGGTCGCGGGCGCGGCCGCGGAATGCCTGCAACGCCTCGGTTTTTCGGACTTCGCGATCCGTCTCAACCACCGCGGGTTGCTGCGCGCGCTGATCGAGCACGCGGCGATTCCGAAGCACAGCGAGACCGACGTGGTCGTCGCGATCGACAAGCTCGACAAGATCGGCCAGGACGGCGTCGCGCACGAGCTCGAGAAGCACGGCATCGAGCCCGAGCAGCGCTCGAGATTGCTCGCGTTGCTTGGCGAGCACGCCGAGCTCTCACACCTGCAACAGAGCCTGCGAGATCACGCAGGTGGCAGCCACGCGCTCGGCGAGCTGCAGGCGCTGTTGTCGCTGTTGGCGCTCACACCCGCAGCGCAACACGTGCGCTTCGATCCTGCGCTCGCGCGCGGGCTCGGCTACTACACCGGTTGCATCTTCGAAGTGGCGGTTTCGGATCTGGCTGGTTCGCTGGGCGGCGGCGGGCGCTACGACGGCCTGATCGGCATGTTCTCCGGACGCGACGTGCCGGCGTGCGGCTTCTCGCTCGGGCTCGAGCGCATCTTGGTCGTGATGGCCGAGCGCGAGATGTACCCGCAAGCGCTCGCCCAGCTCGACGCCATGGTCGCCGCGGCGAGCGACGACAAGCTCCCGGCAGCGCTCGCGCTCAGCGTCGAGCTGCGCCGTGCGGGCTTCCGGGTCGACCTGCGGCCACACGCCGTGAAGCCCGGGAAGCTGCGCCAGCTCGCCGACGAGCGCGGGGTACGCGCCGCAGTCTGGATCGAGACCGAGCACCAGGGGCTCGCCAGCGTGTGGACCCGAGCAGACCAGCAGTCGCACAAGGATCTCGCCCCCGCGCGCATCGTGGAGCTGATCGGGCGCGCGCGAGCCAACGAGGACGCGCCGCCATGACCGCAGAATCGTTCCTCGACGAGCTGCAGTGGCGCGGTCAGCTCCACCAGACGACCGCAACCAAGAGCGAGGTCGAGGAGCACCTGGCCACACCCGGACGCGTGGCGTACTGCGGTTTCGACCCGACCAGGGACAGCCTCACCATCGGCAACCTCGTCGCGATCATGCTGCTCGCGCGCTGGCAGCGCGCCGGGCACAAGCCGATCGTGCTGATGGGCGGCGGCACGGGCATGATCGGTGACCCCTCGGGCAAGGACGCGGAGCGCCAGCTACAGAGCCGCGAGCAGGTCGCGCACAACGTCGCCGGGCAGCAGGCGCTGTTCGCACGCTTCCTCGATTTCCACCCGCGGACGTCGAACTGTGCGCTGTTGCTCGACAACGCGGATTGGCTGGAGAAGCTCGGCTACATCGAGGTCTTGCGCGACATCGGCAAGCACTTCTCGGTCAACGCGATGATCCAGAAGGAGTCCGTGCGCGAGCGCTTGCACCATCGCGAGCAGGGCATCAGCTACACCGAGTTCAGCTACATGCTCCTTCAAGCCTATGACTTCCTGCACCTGAAGCGCACGCTCGGCTGCTCGGTGCAGATGTGCGGCTCGGATCAGTACGGCAACGTGGTCGCGGGCATCGACCTCATTCACCACACGCTCGGCCGCGAGGGCGACGCGGGCAAGGCCTACGGCATCGCGGCGCCACTCCTCACGCGCGCGGACGGCAAGAAGTTCGGCAAGACCGAGCAGGGCGCGGTGTGGCTGAGCGCCGAGCGCACGAGCCCGTACGCGTTCTACCAGTATTTGATCAACGTCGAGGACACCGATGCCATCCCGTTCTTGAAGACCTTCACGTTTCTGTCGCAGCAAGCGATCGAGCAGATCGCGACCGACCACGGCAAAGCGCCGCACGAGCGTGCGGCCCAGCGCACGCTCGCACGCGAGGTGACCCGCTTGGTCCACGGCCAGGACGAGCTGGCCAAGGTCGAGGCGGCCAGCCAGGCATTGTTCGGCGGCGACGTACGCGCGCTCGACGCGGCGATGCTCGGTGAGGTGTTCGCCGACGTGCCCCACAGCGAGCACGACAAGAGCGCGCTCGAAGGCGAGGGCCGCGCGCTGTTCGAGCTCATGGCACTGACCACGCTCGCGAGCTCCAAGGGCCAAGCGCGCACGCTGCTCGAGAGCGGCGCGGTCTCCGTCAACGGCGAGCGCGTGCCCGCACAGCGGCGCTTGACCTCGGCCGACCTGCTGCACGGCAGCCGCATCTTGCTGCGGCGCGGCAAGAAGCAGTGGCACGCGACGCGCTGGCGCTGA